>CAJLLB010000215.1 GCA_905207425.1 uncultured Collinsella sp. | reverse complement strand
CCTTCTTGCCGTTCTTGGGGGCCATCTTGGGCGTGGAGGCGAGCTCGGGGCGATCACCCAGGAAGCGCTCGAGCTGGCCGATGGCCACGGGCTCGGACTTCTTACCACGGATGCACTTGCCCTCGCACTGGTTCTCCTGCGGGCAGACGCGGCCGCAGATGGCGGGAAGCATGGAGTCCTCGCGGATGGTATCGAGAGCGCCGCCGAAGTCCTTCGCGCGGATCTGCTCGATAAAGCGGGGAATGTTGATGTTGACGGGGCAGCCCTCAACACAGAACGGCTTCTTGCAGTTGAGGCAGCGCTCGGCCTCGGCCAGCGCCATCTCCTCGGTGAAGCCCTTGTCGACGGGGCGGAAGTCGCAGGCGCGCTCGGCAGCCGGCTCCTCGTTATCGGGGGTGCGGGGCGACTTCATATCGGCAACGAAACGACCGTTAACTAGTGGCATGCGCAGCTCTTTTCCTCATAGGCCTTGAGGGACTCGCCCTCTTCGGAACGGTAAGCGGCCTGGCGGGCACGAAGGTCATCCCAGTCGACCAGGGTGGCATCGAAGTCGGGGCCGTCGACGCAAGCGAACTTGGTCACGCCGCCCACCTCGACGCGGCAGCAGCCGCACATACCGGTGCCGTCAACCATGATGGGGTTGAGCGACGCGGTGATGGGGGTATCGTACTTCTGGGCGGTGAGGGTCGAGAACTTCATCATCGGAACGGGGCCGACGCAGAAGACCTGGCTCACGGCCTTGTCCTGCAGCAGGCGCTCCAGCGGAGCGGTGACAACGCCCTGCTCTCCGTAGGAACCGTCGTCGGTGGTGATATGGATGTGGTCCTCGTCGAGGAGCTCGCGGAACTGGTCCTCCATGAGCAGGAGGTCCTTGGTGCGGGCGCCCATGATGGCGTGCACCTCGTGACCGGTCTCGACCAGGTGCTTGGCGACCGGGAAGGCAATTGCCAGGCCGACGCCGCCGCCAATGACGGCGCAGGGGCCCTCGGCCATCTCGGTGGGAACGCCCAGCGGGCCCACGACGTCGCGCAGCGACTCGCCGGCTTCGTAAGTGGACAGCATCTCGGTGGTCTTGCCGATCACCATGAAGATGAACTCGACCCAGCCCTCGTCACCGTTCCAGCCGGCCAGGGTAAACGGGACGCGCTCGCCCGTCTCGTTGGCGCGGACCATGAGGAACTGTCCAGCGTGCGCATGCTTGGCGATTGCGGGCGCCTCGATGCGGAACTTGAACACCTTCTCCGAGAACTGCGTCTTTTCGAGGATCTTGTACATTAACCGCACTCCTCTCCTGCATTCCCTCTTGGTTTGGCGGCCCCGAGCAGGGCCTTTCCAACACCCCTCATTGTACCCGAGCGAGGGGGCGTTCCGTATCGAGCGGGCGAGAAGAGCGGCGGGCGGCGTCGGCGGGGCGTCGGGCGAGCGCAGATCGCCGCGCCGGAGAACCGCGAGCTATATGTCAAAAACTATGTAGTAATGCTATTGAATTACTAAAAGGATAGGTTGAAGCAGCCCTCCGGGCTACAGGAGGCTCTCCACGAGGTCGGCGGCGCGCTCCACGGTGAGCTCGAAGTCCTCGAGGAAGGTGCCCTTGAGCTCGCGCAGGACGTAGTCGGCCACCTGCATGCGTCCAGGCGGGCGGCCGATGCCAAACTGAACGCGCGCAAAGTCGCGG
>CAJLLB010000214.1 GCA_905207425.1 uncultured Collinsella sp. | reverse complement strand
GCGCTCGGCCCGGCATGAACGCGGACAGCTTGTCCGCCAGCGTCTTGTCGTAGGAGTCCGGACTGAACTTCGAGCTGATGATCACATGGGCACCGCGAGGTGTCTTGAGGCCGCTGGCATCCATGTGCAGCTCAACGACGGGACCGTCGGCCTTGAGGCTGTTCAGCCCGCCGTCCGCATACCAGTTGCGCGAAGTGTCGCAAAGCACCACCTGATCGCCGCCAAGCTCCTTGATGCGCCTGCCGAGCGCACGCACGCGCTCGGCCTCAGTGTACCCGCCGGCGCAGCAGCCGGGGTCGCCGGCGCCGTGCCCGCAGATGACGAACAGCTTGGCCACGCTATTCCTCGCCGCCCTCGTGAGACGGTCCCGGCTGCGCGCCGCCAACCTCTGGCAGGTCGGTCGCGACACTGGTTAGCAGCGACACGACGGCGGCGACGCCCGCCACGCTCGCGACCTGCACCCAGTCGAGGTCCGTGAATCCGACGCTCCCGGTACCGATGAGCGCCACCGCCGTCTGAGCAGCCGTCTTGACGGCGCGGGTGAGGGCCGCGATTGCCCATTCCTCATACTTCTCCATGATGCTAGTCCTCCGATTCTCCCCT
This sequence comes from uncultured Collinsella sp., assembly GCA_905207425.1. Classification (GTDB taxonomy): domain Bacteria; phylum Actinomycetota; class Coriobacteriia; order Coriobacteriales; family Coriobacteriaceae; genus Collinsella. Next base: position 1,074 of record CAJLLB010000214.1, on the reverse strand, counting down.
GATGGGGGCGTTGACGATTTCCTGGTAGTAGTGGGTGCCGGTGCCATTTCCGCCCATGCCATGGTAGGCCCCGTAGACCTGCGAGGCCTCCTGCTTGACCCAGTCGGGGCAACCCTTGCCACTGACCACGTAGCGCTCATGGAGGTCCACGAGGCGGCTTCGCAGCATCGTCCGAGTGCCCTCCTGCATCGCGTCCATGAGCCGGTACAGGCACATGAGCGCACCCGCGAGGGCCGCGAGGACAACCGGCACGGCCCACTGGACGGCCGCGCTGGCTAGTTCTTCCATTCGCGCGCCTCCACTAGGCAGTCAGTTGCTTCCACGCGTCGTCGCTGCCGAACGTGCCTGGCTCGATGGTGTTACCGTCCATCAGCGACTCGTAGACCTGGCCGTACTTGGTGACGCGGTCGCCCTTGGCGTATGACTTGCCGCTGACCCACTCGGGAACGTTCTCGCCGCCGGCCGTGGACGCCACGACCTTCGCCCAGTGCTGGGGGTCGGAAGCGGGATCCGCCGAAGTCGCCGTGTGGCCGGAGATGGCCTTGTAGAGCGTGCCCTGCCAGAGCACGCGGTCGCCCTGCGCGTAGACGTGACCGCATGCGTAGAGCGGATAGAGTGCCGGAACCTTCAACGCATCATCGTCGGAGAGGGCGGCCGCCTGGATCTGCGCAAGCATGAGCGCGGCGTCCTGGGGCGTTCCGGCATCGGGAACGAGAGTCCACACCTGCCAGATGGCGCCGTCATGCTGCTCATAGGAGAGCGCCGTGTGGTAACCGGCGCCGGGGTTGGGTTCCGCCGCCTCGCGAATCGGCAGGCCGGAGCCGTCCGTGGTCAGGTAGACAGACCCAGATACAAATTGTCCGTAAAACATTTTTCTCCTTAATGGTTGATTCTTTCCCAAAGCTCCGGGGCCGTATTGGGCTCAGATCCGATACGGGCTGCATGCGTCTGCAGGCACTTGTACAGGTCGCCTCCATATGCCACACGCGCGCCAGCGGCATACGAGGCCTCACCCACATACCACGGCCGGATGAGCTGGGGTACCTTCAGCGCATCCACATCATCGAGAGTCTC
>CAJLLB010000213.1 GCA_905207425.1 uncultured Collinsella sp. | reverse complement strand
GGGCGCTTGTATACCAAGGCAACCTGCCTATAATGATGCAAGTCAAAAACGCCGAGCGCATCGCACGCACTTGCATCAGGCATCCGAGAGGAGAAAACATACCCATGAAGGCACTCTACAATGACGGTTCGGTGGCCGAGCTCCCGCAGGACGAGGTCACGCACGTCATCCGCCACTCTGCCGCGCACATCATGGCGCAGGCCATCAAGCGCCTGTACCCCGAGGCCGACTTTGCCTACGGCCCCGCGACCGACAACGGCTTCTATTACGACGTCGACCTGCCCGAGGGCGTCAAGATCAGCGAGGACGACTTTCCCGCGATCGAGGCCGAGATGAAAAAGATCGTCAAGGAGAACCTCAAGTTCACCGTCTTTGAGAAGCCCCGCGCCGAGGCCATCGCCCTTATGGAGGAGCGCGGCGAGAAGTACAAGGTCGAGCACATCGGCGACCTGGACGACGACGCCCGCATCACCTTCTACCAGCAGGGCGACTACATCGACATGTGCGTCGGCCCCCACATCTGCTACACCAAGGCGCTGAAGGCCTTTAAGCTCACCGGCGTCTCGGGCGCCTACTGGAAGGGCGACAAGGACAATAAGATGCTCACCCGCATCAACGGCGTCGCCTTTGCCACCAAAGAAGAGCTCGACGAGCACATGCACATGCTGGAGGAGGCCAAGAAGCGCGACCACCGCAAGATCGGCCGCGAGATGGACCTCTTTATGATGCGCGACGAGGCCCCCGGCTTCCCGTTCTTCCTGCCCAACGGCATGATCCTTAAGAACACGCTGCTGGACTACTGGCGCGAGATCCACCACAAGGCCGGCTACGTGGAGATCTCCACGCCGCTCATCATGAACAAGCAGCTGTGGAAGACCTCGGGCCACTGGGACCACTACAAGGACAACATGTACTCCACCGTCATCGACGACGAAGAGTACTGCATTAAGCCCATGAACTGCCCGGGCGGCGTGCTGGTGTACGCCTCCAAGCCGCACTCCTATCGCGAGCTGCCCATCCGCGCCGGCGAGATTGGCCTTGTGCACCGCCACGAGCTGCGCGGTGCCCTGCACGGCCTGTTCCGCGTGCGCTGCTTTAACCAGGACGACGCCCACCTGTTTGTGCGTCCCGACCAGCTGACCGACGAGATCGTGGGCGTGGTCAACCTTATCGACTCCGTGTACCAAAAGTTTGGTTTTAAGTACCACGTTGAGCTTTCCACCCGCCCCGAGGACTCCATGGGCTCGGACGAGGATTGGGCGCGCGCCGAGGAGGGCCTGCGCACCGCTCTGGAGAAGCTGGGCATGGACTACGAGGTCAACGAGGGCGACGGCGCCTTCTACGGCCCGAAGATCGACTTCCATCTGCAGGATTCCATCGGACGTACGTGGCAATGCGGTACGGTTCAGCTTGACTTCCAGATGCCTCAGAATTTCAACTTGGAATACACCGACCATGACGGCTCCAAGAAGCGCCCCGTCATGCTGCATCGCGTATGCTTCGGCTCTGTAGAACGATTTATCGGTATTCTTATTGAGCACTATGCGGGCAAATTCCCTGTTTGGCTTGCTCCGACGCAGGTAAAGATTTTGCCCGTTTCCGAAAAGAGCCGCGACTATGCCCATAAGGTTGCTGAGCAGATCGAAGCGGCTGGTATCCGTGTGACGGTCGACAACCGCGATGAGAAGATCGGCTACAAGATCCGC
>CAJLLB010000212.1 GCA_905207425.1 uncultured Collinsella sp. | reverse complement strand
AGGCAACGGGTTACGGCGCCGTGTACTTCACCGAGGAGTACCTCAACTGCAACGACGATTCCTACAAGGGCAAGACGGTATGCCTGTCCGGTTCCGGCAACGTCGCCATCTACGCCTGCGAGAAGGCCACCCAGCTCGGCGCCACCGTCGTCACCATGTCCGATTCCACGGGCTGGGTCTACGATCCGTCTGGCATTGACCTTGACCTCGTCAAGCAGATCAAGGAAGTCGAGCGTGGCCGCCTGAGCGAGTACGCCAAGCGTTGCGACCATCCGACCGTCGAGTATCACGAGGGTCGCGGCGTGTGGGTCACCCCCTGCGATATCGCCATGCCCTGCGCGACGCAGAACGAGGTCTTCATCGAGGACGCCAAGAACCTCGTCGCCAACGGCTGCAAGGTGGTCGGCGAGGGAGCGAACATGCCCACGACCATCGAGGCCACGACCTACTTCCAGGAGAACGGCGTCGCCTTTATGCCTGGTAAGGCTGCCAACGCCGGCGGCGTGCTCGTGTCCGGCCTGGAGATGAGCCAGAATGCTGAGCACCTGTCCTGGACCTTCGAGGAGGTCGACGGCAAGCTCGAGCAGCTCATGCGCGGCATGTTCCACAACGTGGACGACACCGCCAAGGAGTACGGCGAGGAGGGCAACTTCGTCATGGGTGCCAACATTGCCGGCTTCCTGAAGGTCGCCGACGCTATGCTCGCCCAGGGCGTCTGCTAAATCTTCGCTCGACATAGCATGCGATAAGGCTCCCAGCTATCTGGCTGGGAGCCTTTTCTATCCCGGAGGACTCCTCATAACTTGCGGTGAAATACGGACTGTTTAGCGCCCCAGAACGGCTAATCAGTCCGTATATCACCGCAAGTTATGGATGGGTGGGTGGATTTTGTCCTAAAACGGTGTGCGGCCCCTCGTTTGGTACACTTAAACGTACTGGACAAGTGAAGAGATGGGGGAGAACGTGCTCAAGTTCGGTACCTACGTCCGTGTTGGAAACGCGGCCGAAGCCTATGAGCTCTTACAGAAGAACCGCAACAACAAGATTGTGGGCGGCGGCATCTGGATGCGCCTGGGTTCGCGTCGCGTGGCGACGGCGATTGACCTTTCGGCCTGCGGACTCGATCAGATCGAGGAGACCGAGACCGAGTTTCGCATCGGTGCCATGTGCACCCTGCGCCAGCTCGAGCGTCATGCCGGGCTCAACGCGCTTGTCAACAATGTCTTTGAGTTCGCCGTCCACGACATCGTGGGCGTGCAGCTGCGCAACACCGCCACGGTGGGTGGCAGCATCTACGGCCGCTTTGGCTTCTCGGACGTTCTCTCCGCCTTTCTCGCGCTCGATTCCTATGTTGAGTTGACGGGCGCCGGCCGCGTGCCGCTTGCGGAGTTCGTGGACATGGGCTACGTGCGCGACGTGATCGAGCACGTCGTGGTCGTTAAGCACGACTATCGCGCGAGCTATGAGGCCGTGCGCAAGGCCGCGACCGACTTCCCCTCGCTTAATGTCACCGCTGCCTGGTGGGACAACTCCTGGCACGTCACCGTGGGCGCCCGCCCGCTGCGCGCGACCCTGCTGCAGGGCGAGGCATGCGGCCTTACCAGCGAGCAGCCTTCCGAGGACGAGCTGCGCGCCTGCGCCCTGGACTGGGGCGTGGAGATCCCGGAGGGCGCGGAGCTGTCCGCCGACGAATACAGCTATATCTTCACGCTCAAGCCCACGGACGGCAAAGGCGGAGAGGTGTCGGTCGCGGTCACGGAAAGCGGCCTTGCGCGCATCCGCT
>CAJLLB010000211.1 GCA_905207425.1 uncultured Collinsella sp. | reverse complement strand
CTTGAACGCCTCGGGGTAAGCATCCTGGAAGTTCTCGAGCGCGGCAGTCCAGGCAAGCGGGCACACGATGTTGACGTTGATGCCGTCTTTGCCCCACTCGTTGGCGGCAACGCGGGTCAGGCCGCGGATGCCCTCCTTGGCGGCAGCATAGCTGCACTGGCCATAGTTGCCAAACAGGCCGGCGCCCGAAGCAAAGTTGACCACGGATCCCTTGGTCTCCTTCAGGTGCGGATAGGCCTTCTGCATATACAGATAGGTAGCATACAGACCGGAGTAAATGGCCAGGTTAAACTGGTCCATGGTGTGATCGGCGATGGTCACGCCCGAGGCGCTGGCCTGAGCATTGTTGACGACGGCGTCGATGCGGCCGAACTCCTCAATGGCCTTGTCGATGACGTTCTGGACGACGGCTTCGTTGTCCTGACCGGCCGAAACATCAGCCTGAACAGGCAGAACTTTGACACCGTACTCGGCCTCGAGGGACTCCTTGGCGGCCTCGAGCTTGGCGACGTTGCGGCCGGTGATAACGAGGTTCGCGCCCTCCTTGGCAAAAGCGATATCGATACCGTAGCCGATGGAGCCAGCGGAGCCGTCCTTAAGCGTGGCCTTGCCGCCGCCGGTGACGATCACGGTCTTACCAGTGAAAAGTCCCATATAAAGTCCTTTCAAATCGCGACGGGCGCACCCGCCGACTGCGCGCATCCAAATAAACGCGCCAAAAGCTGAAATGCAACTTTAACGGGTTCAAGTGAAAAATAAAGCCCATGGCAGGCGAACGGCGCAACGTCTTTCGGCGAAGGGAATGTCAAGTAAAAATTGGATAGAGTGGCCGAGTTTTTGCTATCGACGCGAGCCATCGAACACGTTTTGAAACTTTGCTGCGGCGCGCGGGAAGTCGGCGCGAGACTTTATCATAGGGTGACAAACAACGATGAGGAGCACATACCTATGACAGACGAGCTGGACCCCCAGACTCAACAGCATATTGATCATTCCGCAGACGCCGTCGACGACTGCGATACTCCTACCTGCGTCGACGCCTCCACCGATGCGCCCGCCACCGCAGATGCGCCCGCTGCCGCAGATGTGCACGCCGATGCGGATAAAGCAACAGACACAGACGATACTGTCGAGCATGACGAAAGCGAGCAGCCGGAGCCGAGCGATGCCGAACCCGACACAGACCCCGCGCCACAGGCGGCAGGCCCCATCGAGGTCTCTTCGGAAGAAGAGCTCGATGCCGTCATGGACTCCATGATGGATGCTGTCAAAGCGATGAAGGATGCTGTCGCCGATGCCGATGTTGACGCCGAGGAAGAAGAGGCCGCTGAGGCCGCCTCGACCTTTGTGCCCGGCGAGACTCCGGTTGCCGACCAGGGCAGTACCATGCCCTCGTTTCTGCAGCTCGAGCATCCCACGATTGGCGCCGATGCGGTCGATCCGCACGCAGCAGGCTTTTCTGTGGTCGAGGGCGGTACCGGCAATATCGCCGCGCCGCAGGCTGCCGATGCGGACTCTGCCGAGTCCGCTCGCCCCGCCGCCCCGCACTCCCCCGCCGCGAACCGCGATCTGGGGACCGCTGTCTCGAACACTGCGAACGCCGTGGGCACCTTTATCGCCCAGGGCGCCTCGGCCATGCGCGAGATGAACGCCGCGAAAAAGGCACTTGCCGATGCCCGCGCCCACCTGGCCGAACTTGAGCAGCGCATTGCCGATCAGGCCGAGGAACTCGAGACGCGCCAGGATATCGCAGGCCGCTACGACCAGATCGTCGCCGACCAGCGCCAGACGATCGCCACAGCGCAAAA
>CAJLLB010000210.1 GCA_905207425.1 uncultured Collinsella sp. | reverse complement strand
CCAGCCATTCCGTCGGCTCGCGCATGCGCCGTCGCCTGCTCGACACGCCTGAATCCGGTGTGCTCGGCCGCGTTGCGCTCGCCAACCGTCTAACCCGTGCGGTGCTCGCCTTTACGGCGCTGTTCGCCATCCTTATCGGCAACCTCACCTATGTCCAGGTCATCAAGGCCAAGGACTATCAGGACATGCCGACCAACAACCACACCATCGCCCGTTCCAAGTACATCCAGCGCGGTTCCATCATCACGTCCGACGGCGTGACGCTGGCCGAGTCGCTGCAGCAGGAGGACGGCACCTACGTACGCTCCTACCCCAACGGTAACCTGGCAGCGCACGTGGTTGGCTACGTGAGCCAGCAGTATGGCACCACCGCCATCGAGAGCGTCATGAACGACACACTCACCGGTTCTAAGGACTACTCCAGCTGGAACAACGCCATCGCGTCGCTCGCGGGCCAGACCCAGCCGGGCAACACCGCCAAGCTCACCATCGACTCGCGTATCCAGACGGCGGCCGAGCAGGCACTCAAGGGCTTTAAGGGCGCTGTAGTGGTCATCGACCCGCGTACCGGCGCGGTGCTCGCATGTGCCAGCTCGCCCACCTACGACAACACCAACATCGATGCCCTGCTGCAGACGGGCGGCGGCGAGGACGGCTCCATGTACAATCGCGCCATGGACGCGCTGTACACGCCGGGCTCAACGTTTAAGGTCGTTACGCTTTCCGCGGCACTCGAGACCGGTACCGCCAGCCTTACCAGCACCTACCAGGCGCCCGGCTCTATGGACATCGGCAACGCACCGGTCACCAACTCTGCCAACGAGAGCTACGGCACCATCAGCCTGCAGCAGGCCTTTGCCGTGTCCTCCAACGTCGTCTTTGGCCAGGTGGCAAACGAAGTTGGCGCAAACACGCTCGTGCAGTTTGCCAACGCCTTTGGCTACGGCCAAAAGCTCGGCCAGGACCTGACCTCCGCGGCCTCCATCATGGCCGAACCGTCGCTCATGACCGAGTGGGAGACCGCCTGGGCCGGCGCCGGCCAGCCTGTCGGCATGGACCACACGCCCGGGCCGCAGACCACCGTCATGCAAAACGCCGTGATTGCCGCCGCCATCGCTAACAGTGGCGTGGTCATGGACCCGTACTTTGTAGCCCAGGTACTCGCCCCGGACGGAACTGTGGTCAAGACCACGCAGTCCCGCTCGCTGGGTCAGGCCGTCAGCTCCGCCACGGCCGACCAGGTCAAGCAGGCCATGCTCGCCGTCGTCCAGTCCGGTACCGGCACCGATGCCCAGGTCCCCGGCGTCAAGGTCGCCGGCAAGACCGGCTCGGCCGAGACCGGCGGCACCAACGTCAACTCGATGTTCGTTGGCTTTGCGCCTTACGATTCACCCACGGTCGCCATCTCGGTGGCTTTGGAGGATTACGACAAACACGACGTCGAGGCGGCCAAGATTGCCGGCATCGTCCTGACCGCGGCGCTCGCCGCACAGGGAGCGTGATGCCCATGATCGAATCGGACACCCGAGGCGCGCCGCGGCCGAAGAGTTAGCGGCAACGCGCCACACGGCCCCAGCGGCCACATCGTAGGTACTACACACATCGTTGAGCGAATAGTTATGTTAGGAGCAGGAATGGAACAGAGGGTCCTCGGGGGAAGATACCTCCTCAAGGATAAGGTGGGGACAGGCGGCATGGCGACCGTCTTCCGTGCGCAGGACCAGGTCCTCGACCGCACGGTAGCCGTCAAGATCATGCTGCCGCAGTATGCTGGCGACGCAACCTTCGCCGCACGCTTTAAGCAGGAGGCCCAGGCAGCAGCCGGCCT
>CAJLLB010000209.1 GCA_905207425.1 uncultured Collinsella sp. | reverse complement strand
GACGCCGCAGAAACCGCAGCCAAGCCGACTATCCAGCCCACGACAGCCATCCAGCCGCCCGCGTCAGCCGCATCCAAGTCTGCAGGCCCGCCCAGCAGCATAAACACCGGCACCAGGCACACGGCAAACACGCCGACTACGACCATCCCCCACACGAAGCAAGCGTGCAGAAAATCCTCGTCCTCAAACGCATGTATGTTGGAAATCTCATTCATAGCATCTTAGGATAGCGCCCCTGCCACGCACCCGCCCGCATGTGCGATAATGTCGAACGATATGCACGAATTGACCACCGCGCCGCCGAGCCCCGCGCCCGGCCGCGCCCTCACCATATGCGAAGGAGTCCCATGGCATCCAAATACTCCATGAACGACCGTCCCAGCTGGCCTCGCCGCGCCATCGTTACCGCCGGCGAGCCCTACGGCAACAAGGGCCTTCACTTTGGCCACGTTGGCGGCGTCTTTGTCCCTGCCGACTTCTTCGCCCGCTTCCTGCGCGACCGCCTGGGCCGCGAGAACGTCATCTTCACCTCGGGCACCGACTGCTATGGCTCGCCCATCATGGAGAGCTACCGCAAGCTCAAGGAGAACGAGGGCTACGACAAGTCCATTAACGAGTACGTCGAGTCCAATCACTCCCGCCAGGCCGCGACCCTCAACAACTACAACATCAGCTGTGACATCTACGGCGGCTCGGGCCTTGAGCCGGCTGCGCAGATTCACAACGAGGTGACCGCCGAGATTATCGAGCGTCTGCACGAGCAGGGCACCATCTCCAAGCGCTCCACGCTGCAGTTCTACGATGCCAAGGCCGGCACGTTCCTCAACGGCCGTCAGGTGATCGGCCGCTGCCCCATCCAGGGCTGCAAGTCCGAGAAAGCCTACGCCGACGAGTGCGACCTGGGTCACCAGTTTGAGCCCGAGGAGCTCATCGCGCCCAAGAGCCAGCTCACCGGCGAGGTGCCCGAGCTGCGCCCGGTCGACAACCTCTCCTTTGCCCTGCCGGCCTACCTCGACTTTATGAAGACCTATACCGCCAAGCTCGCCCAGAACCCGCAGGTTCGCTCCGTGGTCTCCAAGACCATGGAGGAGTGGCTGCTGCCGGCCCAGCTCTACATCCAGAACAAGTTCCGCGAGGCCTTCGATGCCGTCGAGGATCAGCTTCCTGAGCACACCGTGCTGGAGCCCGAGGGCAACAAGAGCAGCTTTACCGTCACCTTCCCCAGCTGGAAGGAGCGCGACGATGCCCACGCCGTGCTCGCCAACGGCGGCGTGCGCTTCCGCAGCGGCAAGGCGCTCGTGCCCTTCCGCATCACCGGCAACATCGACTGGGGCGTTCCGGTGCCCGAGGTCGATGGCGTCTCCGACGTCACCTGCTGGTGCTGGCCCGAGAGCCTGTGGGCGCCCATCAGCTATACGCGTACCGTGCTCGCGCGCGATGCCAAGGCCGCCGGCGTGACCGAGGGCGTCGCCGCCCAGGATGCCGCCCTCATGGGCGAGCCCGCTGCCGACTCCACGCAGGTGCCCGCGCCCACCTACCAGCACAGCTCGCTCGACTGGCGCGACTGGTGGTGCTCTGACGACGCTCAGATCTACCAGTTTATCGGTCAGGACAACATCTACTTCTACTGCATCGCGCAGACCGCCATGTGGGAGGCCCTAGGCTGGAACCTCACGCAGAGCACCGTCAGCGCCTGCTACCACCTGCTCTACATGGGCAAAAAGGCCAGCTCGTCCTCGCAGACTCCTCCCCCGCCGGCAGACGACCTGCTCAACCACTACACCTGCGAGCAGATGCGCGCGCATTGGCTGTCGCTCGGCCTGTCCGAGAA
>CAJLLB010000208.1 GCA_905207425.1 uncultured Collinsella sp. | reverse complement strand
GCCGCGGCTGGTGCGGGCGCCACCGCCACGGATGACGCCGAGGGTTGCGGCAACTGCAGCAACTGCCTCACACAGTTCGAGGTCGAGGACGTCACCGACATGGCCCGCGCCGCCGTGCAATATGTGGCCACGCGCCCCATGCGCTTTGGCAAGTCGCTCATCGCCGATGTGCTTCACGGCGGCAACACCGAGCGCATTCGCCAGATGCATCTGGACGAGGACCGCGGCTACGGTGAGCTGTCGAGCGAATCAGTCGGGCGCATCAAGGACATCATCGGCCAGCTGTGCGGGCGGGGCTACCTGGCCACCGCGCAGGGCCATTATCCGGTCGTGGGTCTGGGCCCGCGTGCCGGCGAGGTCGAGGACGAGACGTTCGCCTTTACCGTTAAGCGTCGCGCGTCCAAGCGCAAGGCCTCGGCCCGTGCCCGCCGTGCGGTGGATTTGCTGCGCGAGGAGGCCGAGCTGGATCAGCGCCAGCGCGTTGGCGACGATGCCGAGCTGTTCGAGCGCCTGCGTGCCCTGCGCAAGGAGATTTCGACCGAGCTGGAGATGGCGCCGTACATGGTCTTCTCCGACAAGGCCCTGCGCGGCCTGTGCCGTCTGCGCCCACAGACACGTGACGAGCTTATCCAGGTCAACGGCATCGGTGAGAAAAAGGCCGACGCCTTTGGCGAGCAGTTTATGGCGGCGATTGAAGAGTTTGAGTCCGAACATGCACGGAATGGAGCATAACGATGGCATCCGACGATAAAACCGAGCGCACTGAGGTGTCCGCCGTGCCGCTGTACCAGCAGGTTATGGACGACCTAAAGGGCGAGATCGCGCGCGGCGTGTACGCATCCGGCTCGCGCATTCCTTCCGAGATGGAGCTTGCGAAGTCTTACGGCGTGGGGCGCGTCACCGTGCGCCGCGCCATCGAGGAGCTGTCGCGCGCGGGGTATCTCAACCGCCAGCAGGGGAGGGGCACGTTTGTGTGCGCGCCCAAGCTCAAGCGCAAGATTGTCCAGAAGGGCGACGTCCAGAGTTTTTCCGAGGGTTGCGCTGCCAACGACATGGTGGCCGGAGCACGCCTGGTGTCGCGCACGGTGGTTGCGGCGACGCGCGAGGACGCGGCGTTTTTTGGGGTGGAACCCGGCTGCGAGCTCATCGTTGTCGAGCGCGTGCGCACGGCAGATGGCGTGCCCGTCATGCTCGAGAACAACGCCTTTGTGCTGGCCGACCATCCCTATCTGCAGACGCTTGCCGACAAGGACCTCACGGACAATTCCATCTTTGCGCTCGTTGCCGAGCATTCGGGCCGCGCGCCGCTCAAGTCCGACCCCTGTACTGTGGAGATTGCGCTTGCCGATGCTCAGGCGGCCCCGCTGCTGGAGGTGCCGGTCGGCGAGCCGCTGTTTTATATGGAGGCGTACTTTACCGATGCGGACGGGCGGCCCTTGCTGCTCGGACGCCAAAAGATCGTGGGCTCGCGCTACGTGTTCGATATCTAACGTCCACAGATAGAACAATATAGAACAAGTTTGGTGAAATGACTTCACGGGCGTCGTCGTGCGTGCTATAAATAGGACAACATAGAACGACCGCAGGTACGAGCGCCGTCGTTCAAAACCGTCACACAAGGAGGAGCATCACCATGAACGCACACGATCTAATTCAGGAAATCATCGAGCGCAAGGGCAAGATCGAGAATGTCTTTTGGATCGCCTGCGGCGGTTCGATGATCGACCTGATACCGGCCAACGAGCTGCTCAAGCGCGAGGCAACCACGTTTACCTCGACGGTCTACACGGCACGCGAGTTTTGCCTGATGGCTCCCAAGAGTCTTGGCGAGAAGTCACTCGTCA
>CAJLLB010000207.1 GCA_905207425.1 uncultured Collinsella sp. | reverse complement strand
AGCGCCTCTATGGACTGCTGCATCGTCAACCGCGAGACGCTGCTCGAGATCATCGACCACTACCAGGCCGCCGACTATCTGGACCTGCTCGAGGCACTACAGGGCGACTTTGGCAACATCGACGTGTGCAGCTACGAGTACAAGGGCGAGGTCGTGGGCGTGTTTAGCGAGAAGTCGCTGTATCGTCGCAGCATGGACCTGCTCGACCAGACCGTGGCCGACCATCTCTTTGACCCCGAGCGCCCGATTCTGACCAAGGCTCACGACGTGCCGCCTTCGCGCTATGCGACCGGCAGCCACGCCTGCAACTCGATCATCTCGGCCGGCTGCATCATCAAGGGCACCGTGCGCAACTCGATCCTGTCGCGCGGCGTTGTGGTTGAGGAAGGCGCCTCGGTGACCAATTCGATCATCAACCAGAGCTGCGTCATCAAGAGCGGCGCCCGCGTTGAGAATGCAATCCTGGACAAGAACAACGTGGTTCCCACCAACACCGAGCTTCGCGGCACGCCCGAGAACATCCTGGTGCTGGGAAAGGCCCCGTTAACTTCTGATATCACCAACGCGAGCTAGCTTTGGCACCGCAACATCGCTCGTAACACGTAGAATAGTCGCCCGGTTTGCGCCAGGCGGCTATTCTCGAATTGCAACAGGGAGACAATATGGCTGATTCCAGCAAAAAGATGCAGATCGTGTTTGCCTCGGCCGAGTGCGCACCGTTTGTGAAGACCGGTGGCCTGGGCGACGTGGCGGGCTCGCTGCCTGCGGCGCTTGTGCGCGCCGGCGCCGAAGTTATCGTTATGGTGCCCAAGTACGCCACCATCAAGGACGAGTACAAGTCGCAGATGGAGCACTTCTCCGACTTTTACGTGAGCCTGGGCTGGCGCAATGAGTACTGCGGACTCGAGAAGCTCGAGCACGACGGCGTCACCTATATGTTCATCGACAACGAGCGCTACTTTGCGCGCGACTATCCGTACGGCTTCTTTGACGACGGCGAGCGCTTTGCGTTCTTCTCCAAGGCCATCACCGAGAGCCTGCAGCACCTGCCCGCCGGCTTTGAGTGCGACATCCTGCACTGCAACGACTGGCAGACGGCGCTGGCGCCCGTGTTTTTGCGCGAGTTCTACCAGGGCCTGCCGCTGTATGACCGCGTCAAGACCGTGTTCTCGATCCACAACGTGGCGTTCCAGGGCCAGTTTAGCGACACCGTGATGGAGGACATCCTTGGTGTGGCGCACATTCCGGCGGCCGCCTCGCAGCTGCGTTGCGACGCCTGCAGCATCAACTACATGCTGGGCGCCCTGCGCTATGCCGACGCCATCACCACGGTGAGCCCCACCTATGCCAACGAGATCCAGACGCCCGAGTTTGGCGAGGGCCTGGACGGCGTACTGCGCGAGCGTTCCTACGCGCTGCAGGGCATTTTGAACGGCATTGACGTTGCGGGCTTTGACCCGGCAACAGACAAGCGAATTGCCGCCAACTACACCGTGGAGGACCGTTCCGGCAAGGCCGTGTGCAAGGCCAAGCTGCAGGAGGAACTGGGCCTCGAGGTTCGCGACGACCGTCCGCTCATGGTGATGGTCACGCGCCTGACGCGCCAGAAGGGCATGGATCTGGTCATGTACGCGCTCGACCGCATCCTGTCCGGCGGCGTGCAGGTGGCGGTGCTGGGCACCGGCGACCGCGACTACGAGGACGGCCTGCGCTACTTCCAGGACAAGTACCCCGGCACCATGGCCGCACGCATCGAGTTCGATCCGGCGCTGTCGCAGCGCATGTATGCCGCCGCCGACATGTTCCTGATGCCTTCGAAGTTTGAGCCCTGCGGCCTGTCGCAGATCATCGCCATGCGCTACGGCACGCTGCCGATTGTTCGCGAGACCGGTGGCCTGAAGGA
>CAJLLB010000206.1 GCA_905207425.1 uncultured Collinsella sp. | reverse complement strand
CCCTGGTCGACCTGGCCCTCGCCATGGGCGGCCACGACAACGTGACCGTAGTAGTCGTTGACCTGGTTGACGATGGCGTTATGCGCGAGGCGCAACGCGTGCGTCGCCGCAACATTACTATCGCCGCCATCCTGGCCCTCGTCTTTGTGCTGGCAGCCGGCATCTGGGCCTACACGGGTGTCACCGGCTCGTACTACCTGGGTACCTACCAGGGCAATGTCGCCGTCTGGCGCGGCCTGCCCGGCAAGCCGCTCGGACTCACGCTCCACTGGCTCGAGAGCGAAACCAGCATTAAGCTGTCCGACCTGCCCGAAGACACGCAAAACCGCCTCAAGGCGGGCATTCCGCAAACAAGTGTCGACGATGCGCAGGACACGATATCCAAGTACCGCCACCAGATCGACGAGGAGCAGACCCGCCAGGTGATCGACGCGCAAACGATTCGCGACAACACCAATCAGGGATCGACCTCCGAATCAGATTCCGAGAAAACCGCCGAACAGTCCGCCGAGGCCGAAGCCTCCGAAAAGAACTAGAAAGGGAGTGCCGCTTATGAGTCGCCGCAACACCGAGCTGCTCTTGCTCATCGCCTCGGCGTTCCCCGTCATCCTGCTGTATGCGATGTACGTCCTCACCGCGGGCGCTGCCATCTCCTTTGAGACGCTCGCCGTACCGATCGGCCTCTTTGCCGCCTTTGCCGCGGCCCACATTGCCGTGCGCATCTTGGCGCCCGGTGCCGACCCCGCCATCCTGCCCATTGTCTTTGTGCTTTCGGGCATCGGCATCACGTTCGTGACGCGTCTCGCCCCCGCTCTCGCCATCTCACAGCTCATCATCCTGTTTGTCTCGGTGGCGCTCATGGTGGGAACGCTCGCGTTGGTTAAGAACCTCGACGTAGTCATGCGCTACAAGTACACCTTTGGCATTATCGGCATCATTCTGTTGATGCTGCCTATCTTTATCGGCACCACGATCTCGGGCTCCAAGCTGTGGATTCGCATCGCGGGCTTTACCATCCAGCCCGGCGAGTTCGCCAAGGTCTTTATCGTGCTGTTCCTGGCCGGGTACCTGGCCGAGAACCGCGAGCTGCTCTCCATCTCCAACCGCAAGATCCTGGGCTTTAAGATCCCTCGCCTGCGACTGTTGCTGCCGCTGTTTGCCGTGTGGGGTGTGTGCCTGCTCGTCGTCGTCTTCGAACGCGACCTGGGTTCGGCCGTGCTGTTCTACACCATCTTCTTGCTGATGCTCTACGTTGCCACGGGGCGCTTTTCGTATGTCGTTATCGGCCTTGCGCTCTTAGCCGTTGGAGCCGTGGGCGCCTACAAGTTCCTGTCGCACGTTCAGGTGCGTTTCCAGGTTTGGGTCGATCCGTTTAAGGACGCCCAGGGCCAGGGCTACCAGATCGTCCAGTCGCTCTTCTCGCTTGCCGATGGCGGTCTGGTCGGTGTTGGCATCGGCAACGGCATGGCCAACAACATCCCCGTCGTCGAGTCCGACTTTATCTTCTCGGCTATCGGCGAGGAGATGGGCCTTTTGGGCGGCGGCGCCGTGCTCATCCTGTTTATGCTCTTTGCCGTTCGCGGCCTGACCACAGCTGCCCGCGCTAAATCCGACCTCGCCGCCTTTAGCGCCACGGGCCTTACGGCCGCCATCAGCTTCCAGGCCTTCTTGATCGTGGGCGGCGTTACCCGCCTGATCCCGCTGACCGGCGTCACCCTGCCCTTTATGAGCCAGGGCGGCTCCTCGCTGCTGGCAAGCTTCATCATCGTCGCGCTCCTGCTGCGCGCCGGTGACGAGGCGACCGGACGCGAGGCAGAGCCTACCGGCACCGGCACTATGGCCGCCATCACCGATGATCAGGTCGCATCTGCCGCCGCCCCGACGGGCACGCGCTTTGCCACCTCGTCTTCCTACGGCAGCGGCAGGCAAT
>CAJLLB010000205.1 GCA_905207425.1 uncultured Collinsella sp. | reverse complement strand
CCGCGGCTGCAAACCTGCAGAGCCCCTACATCGTGAACGTGTACGACTGGGGCCAAGACGACGACACCTATTACATCGTCATGGAGTACCTGCGCGGTACCGACCTTAAGAGCGGCATCAAGAGCCATGGCGCCCTCGACCCCAAGAAGGTCGCCCAGATCGGCTCGCAGATTAGCTCCGCGCTTTCGGTCGCCCACAAGCACGAGATCATCCACCGCGACATCAAGCCGCAGAACATCATGGTGCTGCCCGACGGCAACATCAAGGTGATGGACTTTGGCATCGCGCGCGCCAAGAACAGCCACCTCACGCAAGACAACAACGTGCTGGGAACCGCCCACTACGTCAGTCCCGAGCAGACCCGTGGTCAGGACCTCGGCCCCACCTCGGATATCTACTCGCTGGGCGTCGTGATGTACGAGTGCGCCACCGGCCGCGTGCCCTTTGACGGTGATGACGCCATCTCGGTCGCACTCAAGCAGGTCAACGAGCTGCCTATTCCGCCGAGCCAGATCAACTCCGGTGTCGACGCCGACCTTGAGCGCATCATCCTCAAGTGCATGGAGAAGGACCCGGCAAACCGCTTCCAGACCGCCGACGAGCTGCGTCAGGTGCTCAACAGCTACCTGTCGGGCCGTGCCGTCAACATCTCGGAGCCCACGCGCATCATCGGTGCACCCGGTGAGCTGGGCGCCACCAAGACTCGCGAGCTTTCCGATCAGACGCGCGCCATGGTACGTCCCGTCTCGGGCGTGAGCGGCCAGAATACCGCCCGTAGCTCGGTTTCGGGCTCCACCGGCTCCTACGAGGTCGAAAAGCCCAAATCCAACAAGAACAAGATCATCGCCGCCGTGGTGGCAGCCGTTGCCGTCATCGGTATCGTGGTGGCCTTTGCCACAGGACTCTTTGGCGGCGAGCAGGTCACCGTGCCCGATGTGCTGGGCAAGGACCAGCAGACTGCCGTCGAGCAGATCAAGGAAGCCGGCCTCGAGGTCGGCACCATCGACCAAAGCTACAACGACGATATCGACGAGGGCAAGGTCGCCGAGCAGACGCCCAACGGCAAAACCAAGAAGGCCAAGGGCACCAAGGTGAACCTGGTAATCTCCAAGGGCCCCAAGCCCTCCGAGAAGGTTGAGGTTCCCCAGCTTGTCGGCCTGACCAAGGACCAGGCAGAAGCCGCGCTGGCAAGCGTTGGCCTGAAGGGCAACGCCTCCGAGGAGGCCAACGAGGCCGATGAGGGCCAGGTCTTTGAGCAGGGCACCAAACCCGGTAAGGAAGTCGAGAAGGGCACGACCATCTCGTACAAGGTCTCCAGCGGTCCTGACACCACCTCCGTCCCCGATCTGACCGACATGACCGAGGCCCAGGCGCGCAACGCCCTCGATATGGCAGGCTTTGGCGTCGACGTGAGCTACCAGGAGAACGATTCGGTTACCGAGGGCACCGTGATTAGCTGGAACCCCAGCGGCAAGCAGAAGCCTGGCGCCACGATTACCGTCGTCATTGCCAAGAAGTCCGGCAAGGCCAGCGTTCCGGGCAACCTGTACGGCAAGAGCATCTCCGCCGCCGTCACCGCGCTCAACAACGCCGGGTTCTACAACATCGCATTCTGCGATCAGAACGGCAACCCCGTGAGCGGCAACGAAAACGCCACCGTTACGGGCGTCTCCCCCACCGGCAAGCAGTCTACCGACAGCACGATTACGCTGACGGTCGCACTTTCTGGCTCGGGTTCGGGTTCGGGCTCGGGCACGGGCGACGATTCCGGTACGGCCAACTAGTCGCCACCCCACCGCCCATTACGGCTCTCGCCGCAAACATATTCACTCACAGGCGCCCGCTTGCTCCCCCAGCAAGCGGGCGCTTCGTTTTTGACATGGCATGAACCAGAAGAGCCCGGCACCGTGGCGGTGTACCGGGCTCGATCAATCTCTGGTGCCCCCGGGCGAATTCAACCCATTACAGTCTGAAGTGGGCCACCGATAAATTTCGATGGCGAGCATTCGGCGC
>CAJLLB010000204.1 GCA_905207425.1 uncultured Collinsella sp. | reverse complement strand
CCGACGCCGCCGACTCCGACGCCGCCACGGTCGCCTTCTTCGCCGAAGGCTACGAAAAGCTCCGTGCCCGCCGCTAAATGATGTTTCTGGGACGGGGATTAAAAACTCATTTAATTCCCGTGCTCGTCGCGAGCGAGAGGCAAGCCTCTGCCACTCGCGAACAGTTCTGTCACTTTGGTGCCGCGTGAGGCGCGTATCTGCGGATCCGCGGTCATAATGGGGCAAGACAACCAAGAGGGGGGCGGAATCCATGGCGCTAATCTATATCGTTGAGGATGACGAGCCCATTCGTCGTGAGCTTATCGACATCCTTGCCCGCGCCGGGTTTGAAATCGAGGCCTGCGAATCGTTTGAGCATGTCTCGCGCGATATTCTCGCCGCCGCGCCCGACCTGGTGCTGCTCGACCTCACGCTTCCCGTCAAGGACGGCCAGCATATCTGCCACGAGGTTCGCCGCGAATCCGAGGTTCCCATCATCGTCCTCACGTCGCGCACGACCGAGATTGACGAGGTCATGGCCATGACGCTCGGTGCGGACGACTTTGTTCCCAAGCCCTATAGCGCCCGTGTGCTCGTGGCGCGCATCAATGCCTTGCTGCGTCGCACCGCGGCGGCGGGCGAGCGCAGCACGCTCGTACACAAGGGACTGGAGCTCGACCTTGCACGCTCCATGGTCACCAACACGCTAACCGGCACCAGTACCGAGCTCACCAAAAACGAGCTGCGTATCCTCTCGCTGCTTCTGAGCCGCGCGGGCAAGATCGTTTCGCGTTCGGCCATCATGCAGGACCTGTGGGACTCCGACGCCTTCGTGGACGACAATACGCTCACCGTTAACATCAACCGCCTGCGCACCACGCTCGAAAAAATCGGCATCAAGGGGTATTTGACCACGCACCGCGGCCAGGGCTATTCGGTCTAGGGGCCGGCTATGTCGTTTGCCAAGTTCTTTAAAGACGCGCTGCTTCCCGTCGCCGTGTGGACGTGCGGCGTGCTGCTGAGCTGCTTTGTGCTGACGGTCGCCGGCGCACCCGTTTCTATCGTGGTCGTGGCGGTCGGCGTGTCCTATATCTTTGGTATGCTCGGCATAGTGATCGAGTACGCGCGCCGTCGTCGTTTTCTGCGCCAGCTGGAGCGTGCGGCCGAGGAGCTCGAGAGTCCCGCATGGGTGCAGGAGATGGTGCAATGCCCGACCTATGCCGAGGGCGAGCTCGAGTACGAGGTCTTGCGCCGGGTGGGCAAAGCCGCTTGCGACGAGGTTGCCGAAGGCCGCCGTCAGACCGATGACTATCGCGACTATATCGAGAGCTGGGTCCATGAGGCCAAGCTGCCCCTGGCGGCGGCCCATCTGATTTTGGAAAACCTGGACTGTAGCGAAGACGACCTGTCGCGCGTGGACGATCTGGCACGCGAGCTTGCCCGCGTGGAGCGCTATATCGACCAAGCTCTGTACTATGCGCGCTCGGAAGTCGTGGAGCGCGACTACCTGATTCGCCGCTGGGATCTCAAGACCTTGGTGACGGGCGCGATTAAAGCCAACGCGCGCGAGCTTATCGCGGCGCACGTGGCTCCGGTGTGCGAGAACCTCGACTTTGAGGTCTTTACCGACGAGAAATGGCTCGAGTTTATTCTGGGCCAGCTCATTCAGAACAGCATTAAATATGCGCGTGAGGACGGCGCAAAGATCGTGTTTTCGGGTGCGTTGCTGGACGAGGGTCTGGCGAGCGAGCGCATCGAGCTTACCGTCGCGGACAACGGCTGCGGCGTGTGTGCGGCAGACCTGCCGCGCGTGTTCGAGAAGGGCTTTACCGGCGACAACGGCCGCACCACCAAGCGCGCAACGGGCATCGGCCTCTACCTGGTGGCGCGCCTGTGCTCCAAGATGGGCATCGACGTCACCGCGGCATCGGAGCCGGGCGAAGGCTTCGTCGTAACATTCGCTTTTTCAACGAACAAGTTCCAATACTTTGAGCAACGCACACGGCAGACGCCCGCCCAAACAAAAACGTGCCGCCTCAAACAAAACGTGCCGCCC
>CAJLLB010000203.1 GCA_905207425.1 uncultured Collinsella sp. | reverse complement strand
ACAAATACCTGCGCCTGCTCAACGGCCACTTCATCTACAAGAACGACGAAACGTCGATGGCCAACTACTGCGCCTCGATCACGATGTACCCGTGGCTGCTGGGCGGCACGCTGTCGGTGGGCGGCACCTCGACGCATTGCGTGCTCACCGCGCACTCGGGCATGCGCAATTTGAGCATGTTCGACGACATCCATTCGCTGGAGCCCGGCGACCTGGTACTGCTGCACACCATGAACAAGACGCTCGCCTACAAGATGGTGAACTCCGAGGTGGTGCTGCCTGAGGAGATGGAGTCGCTGACCATCGAACCCGGCGCCGACAAGGTGACGCTCGTCACCTGCACACCCTACGGCGTGAACGACCATCGCCTGCTGGTGCATTGCGTGCGCACCAAGTACAGCAAGAAGGACGTCGACAAGCAAAAGTCGCTGGCCGGTCGCCACTGGGGCAAGCGCGAGTTTGCTGTGCTCATCGTGGTCGTGGCCATTGTGCTGTTGCTGCTGGACATCGTGATCCACGCGGTCCGCAAGCGCCGCAAGGCCAAGGCCTCGGCATAAGACATTCTCCAGAACCACCACAATGGGGACAGGCACCTTTGTGGTGGTCGGGGGCTTCCAAACCATCACAACATTCGATGAAAATCGCGATTTTGGCGAAAAGTGTCGAATGTTGTGATGGTTTTCGTTGTGGGCGGGATGGTTTTCGCTACGGACGGTACGGTTTCGCTGCAGAACCGCCAGCCCGCCGCCTGCCAGCCGCCGCCCTCGTTACGTTTTCGCTGCATTTAGGTAAAGCACCTGCTCCGAGCGGCGTTGCCCTGTATACTAGAGCGGTTTAACTGTTATGCGGAAGGGAGCGCCTATGGCACTCAGCGAGAAAGACGTGCGCGGCATCGCCGAGTACGCAAAGATCGCACTGACCGATGACGAGCTCACCCAGATGACGTCCTACCTGAACGACGCCGTCCAGATGCTCGAGCCCGTCTTGCAATATGACTTGCCCGACGTGGAGCCCACGTTCCATCCCATCGGAAGCCTGTCCAACGTGATGGGCGATGACCTGCGCGAGCCCGAGCGCGACCTGCCGCTCGACGTCGCGCTGGAAAACGCCGGCAGCGCGCGCGACCGCTACTTCCGCGTGCCGTCCATTTTGGGAGAGGGGGAGAGCGAGTAATGGCGCTAAGCTTCGATTCCCTTACCGCCGCCCAGATCGCCGCGGGCGTTGCCGCCGGCGACTTTACCGCTACCGAGGTGGCCCAGGCCTCCCTTGCCGCCATCGAGGCGCGCGAGGGCGGGGTCCAGGCATTCCTGCAGGTGGCGCCCGAGCTTGCACTCGAGGCCGCTGCGCGCGTGGATGCCGACCGTGCCGCAGGCAAGCCGCTGCCCCCGCTCGCGGGCGTGCCGCTGGCCATCAAGGACAACATGAACCTCGTGGGCACGCGCACCACCTGCGCTTCCCGCATGCTCGAGAACTACCAGAGCGTTTACACCGCTACCTGCGTCCAGCGCATGCTCGATGCCGGCTGCCTGCCCATGGGCAAGGCCAACATGGACGAGTTTGCCTTTGGTAGCTCCACCGAGAGCTCGGCGTTCCACCGCACCAACAACCCCTGGGATACCGAGCGCGTGCCCGGCGGCTCTTCGGGCGGCTCCGCTGCCGCCGTCGCCGCGGGCGAGGTCGCGCTCTCGCTGGGCTCGGATACCGGCGGATCCATCCCCCAGCCCGCTTCCATGTGCGGCGTCGTCGGGCTGAAACCTACCTACGGAACGGTCTCGCGGTACGGCCTCATCGCCTTCGGCTCCTCGCTGGATCAGATCGGCCCCTTTACCCGCAGCGTCCGGGACAGCGCGATCATGATGAACGTGCTCGCCGGACACGACCCCATGGAGTCCACGAGTTTCGTCCGCGGCTATCCCGACTTCACTTCGGGGATCCGCGGCTCGGTCAAAGGACTGCGCCTGGGTGTTCCGAAGGAGTGCTTTGCACCGGGCTCCGATCCGGAGGTCCTCGCCGCCGTCGAGAGGGCGATCGCCTTTTACGAGG
>CAJLLB010000202.1 GCA_905207425.1 uncultured Collinsella sp. | reverse complement strand
GACCAGCAGGCTGCGCTGTTCGGACAGAGCTGCTTTCGCAAGGGCGAGGCCAAGAACACCTACGGCACCGGTTGCTTTTTGCTGATGAACACCGGCGACACCATCTGCCGCAGCCGGAACGGCCTGATCTCTACCATTGCCATCAGCCTGAACGGTAAGGTGGAGTATGCGCTGGAGGGCAGCGTCTTTGTGGGTGGTGCCGTCATCCAGTGGGTGCGCGACGGCCTGCGCATGATCCAGGAGAGCCGCGATGCGGAATACTATGCCCAGAAGGTGCCGGATAACGGCGGCATTTACATCGTGCCGGCCTTTACTGGTCTGGGTGCACCGTACTGGGATATGTACGCCCGCGGTGCCATTGTGGGCATCACCCGCGGCACCACCCAGAACCACATCATCCGCGCGGCAGAGGAGTCCATTGCCTACCAGAGCGCAGACCTCGTGGCTGCTATGGAAAAGGACACCGGCGTACCCATCACCTCGCTGAAGGTGGACGGCGGTGCCTCCCGCGACCAGTTCCTGATGCAGTTTCAGGCCGACATCCTGAACAAGGACGTCCTGCGCCCGGCCATCCGGGAGACCACGGCCCTGGGCGCTGCCTATCTGGCAGGCCTTGCCACCGGCGTGTGGAAGGACCGGGACGAGATCCGCAGCCTGTGGCACTGCAACATGACCTTTACCCCCGCTATGCCGGAGGCCGAGCGCGCACGGCTGCGCGAACAGACCAAGGGCATGAGCCCGGTGTTCCAGACGCTCTACGAGGACTGATTTTGGACAAAACTGAATAGTGGAGGTGCCGCATGGCGTTCGGAAGCGAACTTGGTTCCGCGCACATCAGCGTGTTCCCTTCGATGAGGGGTTTCCGCAGCGCGGTCAACAAGGAGGTCGGCGCGAGCGGCAAGGCCGCGTCGAAGACCTTCGATTCGAACATGAACGGCGGCAAAAGCGGTGGACTGTTCGGACGCGCGTTCAAAAACGGTTTCAAGCAGTCGTCGAACGATTTCAGCGCGGACGTGTTGAAATCCTACGAGCGTGACGTGGCGAAATCCACGGCCGCATACCGTCAGGCCATGCTCCAGCAGGAGGCGGCGGCGAATCAGGTGCGTGCCGCCGAGGAGAGCGTCGCCAATGCCGTCGCCAAGCATGGTGAGGGCAGCACGCAGGCCGAGGCCGCGACCATCAGGCTCGAACAGGCGCGGCTGAAGCTGTCCACCATGACCGACCGCGCCACGCAGGCCGAGAACCGGTTGAAGGATGCGCAGAAGGCGCTCAAGGACGCTCAGGACAATCTCGCCGCCAGCAGCGAGAACACAGCCGGTTCGCTCGGAGCGGCGTTCAGAAACCTCGGCAGGGCGATGGCCGCCCCGGCGTTGGGTGCGATCGAGAAAGTGCGCGCCGGCTGGGCGAACGCCGACATGGCCATGCTCGACGGGGCGGGCGTGTTCGGCAAGATCGGCGGCATCGCCCGAGGCGCGTTCGATCAGGTCGCCTCGAAGGCGTCCGCGTTGGGAGGCAAGGTCGCCAGCCCATTCAAACAGGGCGCGGCCATCGCCCGACAGTTCGGCGACGACCTGTCCTACGGGCTCGGCCAGCGCATCAACGGCATCGCCGCGAAGATTCCTGCACCATTTAAGAATGCCGTGGGCAGCATAGGCGGTTATTTCCGCAACGTCGGATCGGCGGCGAGCGGAGTGTTCTCAGGCCTGTCCGGCGTCGCCAGCTCCGTGGCCTCACGGATGGCCGGAGCGTTGAAAAGCGGAGCCGACACCGCATGGAATGCGATCAGCTCCATGTCGGGCAAGGCCGTCGGCGCGTTGAAGGGCGTCGCCACGGTCGGACTGGCTGGCGTAGGCACCGCCGTCGCGGCTTTGGCAGGCGTCGGCAAGAGCGCTCTCGACGCATACGCGACCTACGAGCAGGCCGTCGGCGGCGTGGACACGCTGTTCAAGGACGCTTCGGGCACTGTGCAGAAATACGCTGCGGAAGCGTACCGGACGGCCGGAGTGAGCGCCAACGAGTACATGACGCAGGTCACGAGCTTTTCCGCCTCGCTGATCAGCTCGCTCGGCGGCGACACCGCGAAGGC
>CAJLLB010000201.1 GCA_905207425.1 uncultured Collinsella sp. | reverse complement strand
GCCGCAGCCCTCATGTCCGTCGTGGTCGTGATGGCCGTGACAGCCGCAGGACTCGCCATGCTCATGGGTGTGCTCGTGGTCATGTCCATGGCAGTCGCAGGTGGCCTCGCCGTTCTGTGCGAGCGTGCCGGCAATGAGGGCCTCGACGCAGGCATCGCAGCTGCCCTGGGCGCCCGCATAGACCGTGATGCCGGCTTGGGCAAGCGCGTTGATAGCGCCGCCGCCGATACCGCCGCAAATGAGCGTGTCAACGCCACCGTTGGCAAGCAGGCCCGCCAAGGCGCCGTGGCCGGTGCCACCGGTGCCTACGACCTGCTCGTTGAGCACCTTGCCATCCTGGATGTCGTAGATCTTGAACTGCTCGCTGCGGCCAAAGTGCATAAAGATGTTGCCGTTGTCGTACGTTGTTGCCACCCTCATGGTGCCGACCTCCTTTGCTGGCCATGCGGCCGTCGTCGTGGTGATTGGGGAGTACGCGATGTTGCCGCCTTCGATGACGATCGCCCGTCCATTGACCAGCGCGTTTGCCACCTTGCGATGCGCGCGACTGCTGATTGCCGCCACCGTGGCGCGGGCGATACCCATGTGCAGGGCGACGGCCTCCTGATTGAGGCCCTCCAGATCGCACAGGCGCAGTACTTCGAGCTCATCGACCGTCATATCGATAGCGTCTCCGCTGGCAAGGCCATCGGGGGTAAAGCCGCGATATTCGGGGATGATCCCAACGCGGCGCAGTTTTTCGCGTCTTCCAGCCATACACTCTCCAAATCTGACATATGTCAACAATAGAATAGCGAACGTGCGGATTTGCACAAGGAATTTCTGGCATATGTCAGAAAATGAGGGCTTATGTTTGGGCTGTGGGGCCGGGTGCGCCTGGGCTACAATAAAAATCGCTTATAGGCGACTGACAGGAGGGTCAATGAGCAAGGCTGATCAACAGTTTGTAGCCATGTGCCGCGACATTCTGGACCATGGCACCACCACCGAGGGCCAAAAGGTCCGCCCAGTGTGGGAGGATGGCACCCCTGCCTATACCATTAAAAACTTTGGCGTCACGGCACGCTACGACCTGCGCGAGGAGTTCCCCGCACTTACGCTGCGTCGTACGGCGCTCAAGTCCGCCATGGACGAGATCCTGTGGATCTATCAAAAGAAGTCCAATAACGTGCATGACCTCAATAGTCACATTTGGGATGAGTGGGCTGACGAGACCGGCTCCATCGGCAAGGCCTACGGGTATCAGATTGGGCAGAAGAGCCATTATGCCGAGGGCGACTTTGACCAGATGGACCGCGTGCTGTACGACCTTAAGCACACGCCGTACAGCCGCCGCATTATGACGAACACCTATGTGTTTAGCGATCTGTCCGAGATGCACCTGTATCCGTGCGCCTACAGCGTGACGTATAACGTCACGCAGCGCCCGCAGGATGACAAACCGACGCTCAATATGATTCTCAACCAGCGCAGCCAGGATATTTTGGCCGCGAACAACTGGAACGTGTGCCAGTACGCCATTCTGCTCATGATGGTTGCGCAGTCGGTCGATATGATTCCCGGCGAGCTGCTGCATGTGATCGCCGACGCCCATATCTACGACCGTCATGTCGATATCGTCCGCGAGCTTATCGAACGTCCGCAGTTTGCGGCTCCCAAGGTAACGCTTAACCCCGATGTGCATGATTTCTACGCGTTTACGACCGACGACCTGATCGTGGAGGGCTACGAGCACGGTCCGCAGGTTAAGAACATTCCCATTGCGGTGTAGGTGACGCGCATGACGTGTAAGCTTTCTGCCATTGTCGCCGTGTGCGATGACTGGGGCATTGGTTGCGAGGGCGACATGGTCGTCTTCAATCGCGCCGATATGCGCCATTTTGTGGCGTGTACCAAGGGGTGCCCGGTCATTATGGGGCGCAAGACCCTGCTGAGTTTTCCCGGCGGGCGTCCGCTTAAGAACCGCCGCAATATCGTGCTTACGCGCGACGATAGCTTTGCGCCCGAGGGCGTTGACGTGGTGCATAGCGTTGACGAGGCGCTCGCCGCGGTAGCCGATGAGACCTCTGGACGGAATCGAGAACTCCAGTCTTGTGTATCCGCTACCGATCGGGCTCATGCCCTGCAGCTCGCCTTTACGGCTGG
>CAJLLB010000200.1 GCA_905207425.1 uncultured Collinsella sp. | reverse complement strand
TGGAGCGGACAACGGGGCTCGAACCCGCGACCCCAACCTTGGCAAGGTTGTGCTCTACCAACTGAGCCATGTCCGCCTGCGAGGATTTAATATACGGGATGATCCACCCAAATGCAAGAACTTTTTTTAAAAAGTTTTGCGACGCTCTCGCGAGGGCATCAGTCGTCACGAAAGGCACGGACAAACGCAGGCTCGCAGCGAGATGCCCCTACATCTCACCGAGCATGATCCAGGCAGAGCTGTCCTGCGCGAGCCTGCCGTCTGCAAGCGGTGATGAGGTGAGCAGGACCCTGCCCGCCGGCAGCTCCACGGGTGCTGCACCGAAGTTCGTCACACACGCCCAGCCGTTATCGCGGCGATAGGCGATGACGCCGCCCTCAGCGCCCTCGGCACCATCCGCAAGACCGGTGCGCCCGTCAAGATCGAGCCACGCAAGATCGTTGGCGCACCCGCGCAGCTTGCGCCGCAGCCAGAGGGCGTCACGATAGAGCGCAAGCATCGATGTCGGGTCCACTTCTTCCCTATCGGCAGCATAATCGGAAAACCATGCAGGCTGCGGCAGATGGGGCGCCGCATCGGCGTCTGCCGGCGAAAACCCAAACGATCCGCCATGCGCGGGATCGTCCGCCGCCACCCACGGCAGGGGCACACGACAGCCGTCGCGCCCCTTCTCACGCTTCGGTCCGTGCGTATTGGTCGCAGTAGGGTCTTCGAGTGCAGCCCACGGGATATCAGCCACCTCAAAAAGGCCGAGCTCCTCACCCTGATACACGTATGCCGAGCCCGGAAGCGCCAGCTCAAGCAAAAGGGCCGCCCGCGCGCGGCGCTCGCCGAGTTCACGGTCCTCGTCATAAGACGACCCGTCGCGCAAGAGCCAGTCGAGCGCAATCTGGTGGTAGCGCGTCGCCTTGATTTGCGGCAGGGCATAGCGTGTCGCCACGCGCGGCACGTCGTGGTTGGAGAGTACCCAGGTCGAGGCGGAATCGGATTCGACGGCTGCCTTCAAGCCCTTCTCGATTGCAGTGTGCATGTCATCATAGGTCCAAGTGGCCTTGGCAAACTCAAAGTTGAATGTCTGGCCAAGCTCGCTGGGACGCGCGTAGAGATACTGGCGCTCGGGCAGCACCCACGCCTCGGCAACGGCACTGCGCGGCGGATTATAGCGGTCGAACACGCGGCGCCACTCGCGATAGATCTCGTGGACCTCATTGCGGTCCCACAGCGGATGGGTGCCGTCGTCAACCATGTCATCGCCCTCGGCGAGATGCCACCGGTCGAGGTCATCGCGGTCGAGATCCTTGGCGAGACCCTGCGCCACATCAATGCGAAAGCCGTCGACGCCTCGATCGCTCCAAAACGCCAGGACGTCGCAAAAGAGCGCGTGAACCTCAGGGCATGACCAGTCAAAGTCCGGCTGCTCGGGCGTAAACATGTGCAGATACCACTGACCGTCCGCAACACGCGTCCATGCGGGGCCGCCAAAGTTGGCATTCCAATTGGTGGGAGGCAGCTCGCCATGCTCGCCGCGACCATCGCGGAAGATATAACGGGCGCGTTCGGGCGATCCGGGGCCGGCGGCAAGAGCGGCTTTGAACCAGGGGTGCTGGCTGGATGAATGGTTGGGCACGATGTCGACGATGACCTTGATGCCGCGCGCGTGAGCCGCAGCGATCATGTCATCGAAGTCGTCAAGCGAGCCGAGACGTGGGTCGACATCGCAGTAGTCCGCCACATCATAGCCGCCATCGACAAGAGGCGAAGGGTAAAACGGGCTCAGCCAGATGGCCTCGATACCCAGCCGCTCAAGATAGTCCATCTGCTGGGTAATGCCCGCGATATCGCCCAGACCCGAACCAGTCGAATCCTTAAACGAGCGCGGGTAGATCTGATAGATCGCGGCATCGGACATCCATGAGCGCGAAGAAGACTTTTCTGTAGCCATGGGGCGTATCTCCCTTGCAACGAGGTTATGCGAGATGCCCACGATGATACGCCCAAAGCGGACATTCGCGGCAAACAACGCCACAGCCACGACCCAAAACGCTCGCCCCCTCTCGGGTTCGAGCCTAGGAGATAGGTACAAAAAAAGCCCGGCTACCGTAGTAGTCGGGCTGTTGCGTTTGGAGCGGACAACGGGGCTCGAACCCGCGACCCCAACCTTGGCAAGGTTGTGCTC
>CAJLLB010000199.1 GCA_905207425.1 uncultured Collinsella sp. | reverse complement strand
TACGTCATGCCAATTCCCGGTAGGTCGAGGGTGCCCCGCGGCGGTCTGGTGTTTTCATCTGAACGACTTTGCGAAGCAACCGGAGTGAAGATGAAAACACCAGACCGCCGCGGGGCACCCGCAGACCGCAGGGACGGGAGCAGCTATACTACTCTCAGTAGTTAAGGGTCGCGGATCCGCCGCGTCACCGCTCTCAACAGGAGGTCTTTGTTTATGGCAGATCAAAAGCCGGTTGTCGGGATCATCATGGGTTCCAAGTCCGATCTGGGCGTTATGGAAGGCTGCACCGCCGAGCTCGAGGCGCTTGGTGTGCCCTATGAGCTTGTCATTGCGAGCGCACACCGCACGCCGGCGAAGGTCCACGAGTGGGCCTCGACTGCCGCCGATCGCGGTATCAAAGTGATTATCGCCGCCGCCGGCAAGGCCGCTCACTTGGGTGGTGTCGTGGCTGCCTTTACGCCGCTACCGGTTATCGGTGTGCCTATGAAGACGAGTGACCTGGGCGGTATGGATTCGCTGCTGTCGATGGTGCAGATGCCTTCGGGCGTACCCGTGGCCTGCGTTGCCATCAACGGCGCCAAGAACGCCGCCATCTATGCCACGCAGATCTTGGGCGCATACGACCCCGAGTACCGCAAGGTTATCGAGAAGATGAAGCAGGAGATGGCCGACGCCTAGGCGTTCCGCCGTTTCACCGCAGTATAAGGAGAGCCATGTCCGACTATCAGGGAAAACGATTCAAGGCTTCTCAGATTCCCGATCCGTCGAAGCCGGGTGCTGCCCGTGCGGCACAGCAGGGTCGGACATCCTCTCCTCAGCAGCCGCGCGCGCCGCGTCCCGTAACGCCGATGTCCCATCATCGCCAGGATACGCCGGCTGCATATCGCCCTTCGTCGTATGATACGGCCAAGAAAGAATCGCGTTCTACGAAACAGTCGGGCGCCGCTCCGTCGAGCTATACCGAGCCGCCGCGCAAAAAGCGCCGCTCCGTTATCCCCATCTTGCTCATCATTATTGGCATCGGCCTAATCGTTGCCGCTGCAGCCATCTTTATCAATGCGCAGATCGGTTACAAGCAGGCGAGCGAGTCGTACCAAAAGATCGAAAAACAATATGTGAGCGACAAGGACGCCAGTGGCGTGCCAATTATCGACTTTAATGCGCTTGCCCAGACAAATCCCGAGGTTGTGGGTTGGATTTACGCGCCCGGCACCAACATCAACTACCCCGTGGTGCAGACCAACAACAACTCCAAATACCTCAACACGCTGTTTGACGGTACATCTAACGCGTCCGGTGCCATTTTCTTAGATAGTGATGACACCGCGCCGGGAATGGTCGACCAGCAGACCACGATTTACGGCCACCATATGAACGACGGATCGATGTTCAATGTGATTTCGGACACCACCGACCAGGCGACGTTCGACAGCATTGAGTTTGTGTATTACATCACACGGGATGCTACGTATAAGCTGCGACCACTGGCGACCAAAGTTGTCGAGGACACGTATGCCAAGGCGCGCACGCCCAATTTTGAGGGCGACGACGGGCTCAAGAACTACCTGTCCGAGATGCTTGACGGTGCCTCTGCCGTGGCGAGCGATGCCACCGATCGTGCCGCTTCGGCAACCAAGGTCGTAACGCTTGTGACCTGTCGTTCGTTATCGCTGAGCAACACGCGTGCTGTCATGGTGCTCACGCCGGTCGAGGAATAAGTTGTTCGAGAGTAGCTAAAAAAGCCCCGTTCCAAATTGGCTACTCGACGACGGTAAGGGAGAAATGATGCTCGAGAATGGCAAAACGATGCCTTCGGTTGATGCTTGGCTGCGCGAGGCCAAGGCCGATTCGTCGGCACCTGCGTGCGGTATGTATCTGACGCATAACGGTGTGGTGCGCGCGACGCCCAAGTCCGAGGCGCGCGGTGTCGAGACCGATGGCGTGGCGCCGGGCCACAAGGTGGGCGGCATGGTGTTCGGCTACGACGCCAGCAAGGTGCAGGCTGCTATCGAGGCCACGCGCGTGATGCCCGGCATCGGCTATGTGCGCGTGTGGCTGGCAAACGGCGAGCTTTCCGTGGGCGATGACATCATGCTCGTGCTCATTGGCGGAGACATTCGCCCACACGTGGTCGATGCCCTGCAGGCGCTCGTTGGCACCATCAAGAATGAATGCGTGAGTGAGATCGAGCGCGAGGCGTAGAGGCTTGCGTCGATAGAAGGCTCGTTTA
>CAJLLB010000198.1 GCA_905207425.1 uncultured Collinsella sp. | reverse complement strand
TCGCGCGACGCGCTTGCCGGCATGGGCGGAGCCGCCGCGACCGGTGCCGCCGTGGGCCTAGGCGCCGCAGCCGGCATCGCCTCCAACATGGCGAGCACTCGCGCCCCGCAGCGCCCGCTCGCCCAGCTCGTCGACGTCGTGAGCGGCGAGAGCCATAGCATCACCTCCGCACAGGTGACCATCGGTCGCGAGCGCTCAGTTTCCGACATTGCCCTGCGCGACCCCAACGTGTCGCGCCGCCACGCCCAGCTCACCTTTACGGGCTCGGATTGGTCGATCGAGGATCTCAATTCCACCAACGGCACGCTCGTCAACAACCGCCGCATTACGCGCTGCCCGCTGCGCAACGGCGATCTGCTGACGTTTGGCCTGAGCACCTTTGAATTTAGGGGATAGTCTCTTATGAACATCGATATCGTCCTTTTTGCAGGCCGCATCGTCCTGGTCGCCCTGCTCTATATCTTCCTGTTCGCCGTCATGAAGACCGGCGTGGGACTTGTGCGCGGGCAGCGTCGCGACTCGGCTATCTGGACGATCGATGTGGACAAGGGTCCGCGCGGTATCCGCGGCATCCACGTAGACATGCTCGGCCCCGTCATCGTCGGTCGCTCGCCATCTTCGGACATCTGCATCAACGAACCGTTCGTCTCGGCCTCGCATGCGCGCTTTTCGCTGCAGGGCCCGGCGCTCATCATCGAGGACCTCAACTCGCTTAACGGCACGCTCGTCAACGGCCGCCAGCTTGTGGAGCCCGCAACGCTGCGCGAGGGCGACGAAGTCCAGATTGGCGACGTGGTCATGAAGGTGAACCGTCGATGATCGACGAGGAGAACAAGTCCGCAACCATGACCGA
The DNA here is from genome assembly GCA_905207425.1 of uncultured Collinsella sp. Lineage (GTDB taxonomy): Bacteria > Actinomycetota > Coriobacteriia > Coriobacteriales > Coriobacteriaceae > Collinsella. Next base: position 1,389 of record CAJLLB010000198.1, on the reverse strand, counting down.
GGCACCGGCTGCCGCCGTAGCTGCGCCGGCCCACGCCGCTCCGGCGGACTCCACACCCGTGGAGCCCGAGGACACCGTGTTCTCCCTGCCTCTTTCGCATGTAACGCATGATATTTCGGATCTCGCCGATAACGAGGGCGAAGAGGATGCCGTAGCGGCGCCCATCGGCGCACATGCTGCGGAACAGCCCACAGCGCCCGAAGCAACCCCGGCGCCGGCTCACTTTGCAGAGCCCGTCGCCGCGGCAATCAACGAGAGCGCTGCGGTGTTTGCGGCACCCGAACCCGCCGCGCCGGCGTTTCCCATAGCCCCGGCATCCGAGGTTGCGCCCGCGTCTACGCCGGCGCCCGAGGCGGGGCCATCCCCCGAGGACGGCCCTGCACCCAAGGCCCCGCAGCCTGCGCCCGCAAGCGAGTCCGATGCCGTGGCCGAGCCCGCCGCCCAGTCGCAAAGCACACCCGCGCCGTCGCACTTTGCGACGCCCGAGCCTATAGACGCCAGCCCGCAAGACGACGAGTCGACCGCCTGCGCGTCCGAAGAGCCCGGCTCCCCGGACACCGGCGATTCCGAATCAAACGCCGAGACCGACACTGTCTCTCCCGGTGACACAGCCGAGATCGACGTTGCCGCCGTTGAGGCCAAGCTCAAAGACCCCGGCTCGACCATGAGCTTTGAGCCCCTGACCGAGGAGCGCATCGAGACCGACTCGACCTATGATGCCGGCACCACCACGCAACTCATGTGGGGCGCCCGCTCTGACGTTGGCTGCGTACGCCCGCACAATGAGGATTCCTACCTGGTGCAGTCGCCGCTCTTTTGCGTATGCGACGGCATGGGCGGTCACGCCGCCGGCGAGGTAGCCTCTTCCATCGCCGTCGAGACTATTGCCAAGACGGCCCCGCAGTCCGCCGACGCAGCACGCCTGGCCGCAGCCGTCGAGGCAGCCAACGCCGCCGTAATCGAGGCCGCCTTGAATGGCCTGGGCAAGCCCGGCATGGGCTGCACAGCCACTTGCGCCTATATCGAAAACGACACGCTCGCCATCGCCCACGTGGGTGACTCTCGCGCCTACCTGCTCCACGAGGGCACGCTCATCCGCGTGACCCGCGACCACTCCTACGTGGAGGAGCTCGTGGACGCCGGCGAGATTACGGCAGACGAGGCTCGCGTCCACCCCAACCGCTCGGTCATCACCCGTGCGCTGGGCTCGGACCCCGCCATGTATGCCGACCACTTTACTCTGCATATCGAGGAAGGCGACCGCCTGATCCTGTGCTCCGACGGCCTTTCGAGCATGATTCCCGATAGCGATATCGAGAACATCGCCACGCAGTCCTCAACCGCGCAAATCTGCGTCGACAACCTAGTGGACGCGGCGCTTGCCGCCGG
>CAJLLB010000197.1 GCA_905207425.1 uncultured Collinsella sp. | reverse complement strand
AACGGCGCTTCACGCCGCCGCCCTGATGACGGGTGGTGATGCGGCCGTTGTTGTTACGACCGGCCTTCTTGGGCAGGGGCTCGAGAAGAGACTTCTCGGGCTTGGTGCAGGTGATCTCGGAGAAATCGGAGATCGTCTGCCAACGCCTACCAGCGGAGGTCGGCTTAAGGTGCTTTACAGCCATTACAATCCCTTTCAATAGGAATCCGTTAGCCATCGCAGACAGGGATTCGAGGTTCTGCCTCGGGTGCGATGACACCGGACGTATACACGGTTCCGGGCGTGTCCATTTTATACGTCCAAAACCTTGAGCTCTCGCCTCCCCTATTTGGGAGGCATGAGCTCACTCAACAGCAGCGAGTCTTAGGCCTGGTTGCCAAAGACCTCGATGGTGTCGCCCTCGGCCAGCGTGACGATGGCCTTCTTCCAAGAACGGGTCTTGCCGGCGACATAGCGCACGCGCTTGGTCTTGGGCTTGACCGTCAGGGTGTTCACGCGAACGACCTTGACGCCGAAGATCTCCTCGACAGCGTCCTTGATCTGATACTTGTTAGCATCCTTGGCGACCTCGAACGTGTACTTGTTCAGCTCCATGCCGGAGAAGGAACGCTCGGACACGATCGGACGGATGATGATCTCGTGGGCGGTCATTTATGCAAGCACCTCCCCGAAGTGAGCGGCGATGTCGGCGGGCATCAGCACAGCGTTGTTGTTAACGAGATCGTAGGTGTTGGCCTCGTCAGCGGTGATGATGAACGTCTTGGGAATGTTGCGGAACGACAGGTAGGCGTTGACGTCCTCATCGCGAACGATGATGGTCAGACGCTTGCCCTCAAGACCGAGAGCCTTGAGCATGGCGACGGCAGCCTTGGTGGAAGGCTTCTCGAAGCCGTAGTCGTCGACGAGCACGAGCTCGCCATCGGCCAGCTTGGCGGACAGCGCGGAGCGCATAGCCAGCTTGACCTCCTTGTTGTTCATACGCTTAGCGTAGGAACGGGGCTTGGGGGCGAAGACGACGCCACCGTGACGCCACTGGGCAGCACGGATGGAACCCTGGCGGGCACGGCCGGTGCCCTTCTGACGCCAAGGCTTCTTGCCGCCACCGGAAACCTCAGAGCGACCCTTAGCAGACTGGGTGCCCTGACGCCAAGAGGCCATCTGGCACTTGACGATGTGGTGCATAACGTGGATGTTCGGCTCGATGCCGTACACCTCAGCGGCGAGCTCGGCCTCGGCGACCTTCTTGCCCTCGCTGTTCTTTACTTCAAACTTTGCCATTTAAGTGTTCTCCTTGGTATGACGCTGGGCTAAATGGGCTGGGCCCTTAGGCCATACGGATGGCGACGAGACCATTCTTGGCACCCGGGACAGCGCCCTTGACCAAGATGAGGTTCTGCTCGGCATCGATGCGGACAACGGAAAGGTTCTTGACGGTAACGCGCTCGTTACCCATGTGACCGGCCATCTTGACGCCCTTGAGGACGCGCGCAGGATAGGCGCACTGACCGATAGAACCGGGGTGACGCTGGAAGTGAGAACCATGCGTCATAGGACCGCGGCGCTGACCCCAGCGCTTGATGCGACCCTGGAAGCCCTTACCCTTGGAGGTACCGATGACGTCGACCTTCTCGACATCAGCGAAATCAGCGACGGTGACGACCTCGCCGACCTTGTGCTCCTCGCCGTTCTCGACGCGGACCTCACGAAGGAAGCGGACAGGCTCGACGCCAGCCTTGGCGAAGTGACCAGCCATGGGCTTGTTCACGTTCTTGGCCTTGATGTCGCCGAAACCGATCTGGACGGCGTCATAGCCGTCGGTTGCCTGAGTTTTAACCTGCGAGACAGCGCAGGGGCCAGCCTGGATGACCGTGACGGGAACGACGTTGTCGTCCTCGTCCCAAACCTGGGTCATGCCAATCTTGCGGCCGAGAATCATGCTGATCAAGATATGATCCCAACTCTCGCGTGGTCTTGGGACAATGCGTACACCACCGAGCGTACGCCCCTAGAGGACCACTACTTACACGACGTGCTCCCCAGCCTTGTATAGCGTCCGGACTACCTGACAACCCTATTAAGCAGGCATTTTGTCCAGCCAGAATACTCCCCTGGTTTCACACAGCTGTTTAGTATACACGGCTGCGGGCGTATCCATCGAGATTCATATTTCACTCACATTGTTTACGCAGGTAAAGTGCGTGGAGTCTCCCGAGCTTGGCAGAGGGGCGGCGAAATATATTAAGTTTGCTGCTCTACAGTCCTGCGCAAGACGGAAAGCACATTAAGTGCTTTC
>CAJLLB010000196.1 GCA_905207425.1 uncultured Collinsella sp. | reverse complement strand
CTGCCTGCCGCGGTGGGTCCAATACCATCGTCGCCGCGATCCTGCTGTTTGTGGGCGCCGGCATCAGCTTTAAGTCCACGCCGGGCGCCATCAAGACCGGTATCGTCGTGCTGATCCCCAAGCTGGTCGTCGCAGCGGCTCTCGGCCTGGGCGTGGCATATTTCTTTAACGACAACTTCCTGGGTCTGAGCTCCGTGTCTATCATCGGCGGCATCACGTTTTGCAACATGGCGCTCTATACGGGCATCATGGGCGAGTTCGGCGATGAGTCCGAGCAGGGCGCCGTCGGTATCCTGTTCTTTACGGCCGGCCCCGCCGTCACGATGATCATCCTCGGTGTCTCGGGTCTCGCCAACATCCCCGTCGGCACTATCATCGGATCCATCCTGCCGCTTGTTATCGGCATGGTCCTGGGCAACTTGTTCCCGTTTATCAAGAACCTGCTGGTCCCCGGCGCCAATCCCGCGATCGCTGTCATCGGTTTTCAGCTCGGTGCGTCCATGAGCCTTTCGAGCTTCATCACCGGCGGCATTTCGGGCATCCTGCTGGGCCTCATCACGCTCTTTATCGTCGGTCCCATTACCTTTGCCTTCGAGCACCTGTGTGGCGGCAACGGCAAGGCGGCCGTTGCCTGCTCCACCATTGCCGGCACGGCCATGACCACGCCGGTCGCCCTCGCCGAGGTCGCTCCGCGCTATGCCGAGCTTGCGCCCACCGCGTATGCGCAGATCGCCACTGCCGTCATCATCACGGCAATCATGGCCCCGATTCTGACTGGCTGGGTCGATAAGAAGTTCTGCCACGGCAAAGAGGATCTGTCGGTCGAAGGCGTCGAGGCTATTGAGGAGGCCGTCGCGACCGACATCGACGGCGAGTAACGGCCGTTACCGATAATTGATTCCGGCGTGCAGTTCGCGCCGTCCGAGCGCCCGAACGGAAACTGTTTTGCAGTGATGTTCGGGCGCTTTGCTATTATTCCCCTTACCCCTGCAGAGAAAGGGGCGTTTGGCGCCTGGGCGCGACTCGGGCGATTCTGGCCACTTGGATATAGAGGGAATGGCACCTGGTGATTAAGGCACTCAAGATCGAGATATTCCTGCTGTGCATGATTATTCTTATCGGACTTGCCGTACGAAGTCGTCGCTCCCTGTTCTCGAGCACCCAGCAGCTTTTGTTTAGCATGCTGGGCTACACGTCTGCTGCCTACATTTTCTTCGATATGATCTGGACGCTCTCGGACGGCGTGAGCACTCCTGTAGGCATCACGGCCAACTGGATTTCCAACGCGGTTTCGTTTTCGCTGTTCGCCATCGCGTGCCTCATTTGGTTTTTCTATTCCGAGACGATGCAGGGCTCACGGCTTCTGACCACGCCCTATAGGGTGATACTTTTAACGTTGCCAACCGCTTTGGTGGTCGTGTTGGCATTTACCAGCTACTGGACGCACACTATGTTCTATATCGATACGCAGGGCGTATATCGTCGCGGAGCGCTTTATATGATTCAGCCTATCGTTAGCTACTGCTACGTCATATATACGTCCTTGCATGCCTTTATTCAGGCTCAAAAAGTCGAAAGCTTGCAAAAGAAGGCCATTTATCGCACCCTCGCCTTTTTTGCGGTTCCCGCTCTGGTGGGCGGTACCTTCCAGGTTTTGTTTTCGGTACCGGGCCTTTGCTTCGGTATAACGCTGAGCATCCTGCTGCTCTATATCGTCTATCAGGAGCAACTAATCTCGACTGACCCGTTGACTGGACTCAACAACCGTAACCGTTTTGAGACCTATATGCTGTCGCTCTTTTCAAATGTGGATCAGGCCGAAGATGTATATCTGCTTATGATGGACGCTGACGGCTTTAAGCAGATTAACGATCGCTATGGACATGTGGAGGGTGACCATGCTCTTCAGGTAATATCCGCTGCGCTCAAAGAGGTCTGCTCGGCGTCTGGTGGCTTTATCGCGCGTTATGGTGGCGATGAGTTCGTGGTGCTCCAAAAGGCAGCGGCGGAACAGGATATCATGCATCTGTGCGCGACAATCAACGACGAGCTCGCGCATGCCGAGGTGCCGTATGCATTGCGGATGTCCATCGGTTGCGCGCGGGTCGGCGATAGCGTTGATACCTGGCAAGACTTACTTCGCGCTGCCGATGCAGAGCTCTATCGCGTCAAGGCCGAGAAAAAGAAAGCCGGCGTACAAATACGCTAGAAAAGGGGCGCACGACCGTGTTTGGTCGTGCGCCCCTTTTGCGTTTGTGGGGGGTCGCCGGCCATAATGCCCAGGCGCGGTGCGGCAAGA
>CAJLLB010000195.1 GCA_905207425.1 uncultured Collinsella sp. | reverse complement strand
ATCGAGCCAGCCGTCCTCGATTGTGTGAACCTGATACTTGAGCGTACCGCGATCAACTCGGGCGCAAAGGAGGTCGTGCTGTCGGCACGGGTATCCCGCGAAGCCGTTGTCCCCGGCGCCGAAGTCGGTCACCTCGTCCAGCCAGCCGCCGCCCTTGAGGTGGAGGGAGTAGTGGACGGGGATGCGCTTGCCAGATGCCTTTGTGAAGCCGCCAGATGCCGCCTGAGCGGGCTTTGCCGCGGCAGGCTTAGCGGCGGCGGAGGGGGCTGGCGCCTTGCCGCCCTTCATCGCGTCGTACCACGCCTGGGCGCGCTGCATGTAATGGTCGCGCTGGGAGCCCGCAAGCTCGCCGGGGCAAGCCGTGGCGCTCCAGTAGCGGTGCGGGAACACGTTCTTGCACCACTCGGGGCGACCAAGGCCGTAGTACAGGCACAGGGCCGCCACGAGGTGCGCGCCGCTCTCGATGGCCTTCTCGTGGACCGTCCACGGGTTGCTGCCGCTGTTCGCGTGCTCGATGGAGATGGTCGTGTCGTTGCCGCGTCCGGTGCCGATTCCGTCGCCGCAGGCGTAGGCGCGGTCGGTGTCGTTGACGTGCTGCACGATGTAGCCGTTGCGGTCGACCGAGTAGTGCGCCGAGCAGCCGTTGGCGCCCCAGATGCCGTTGCACTGGCCGGTGTTGAGGTCGCCGGCCATGTGGTGGATGGTCACGCCCTTGATGCCGAACGGGCGGCCTGCGGAGAAGTTGCGCCCCAGAAGCTTGTACTCGTCCGGTTGGACGTTTGCGAAGTCTGCCATTAGTCCTCCTTGATGTCGCCGAGCGCCAGCAGGGCGTCCAGCCATTTGTCCGTGATGCCGACCGATTTGAAGGCCGCATAGGCCACCTGCACGCCGCCTACCGCGGCGAAGATGGACGTAACCCATGCCGAGGGTTCGGTCGGTACGCCGCCCGACATGGCCGTGAGGGCGCCGCATCCTGCCGAGACGGCGATGGCCGTCCAGCGGGCGACATTGCCCGTCATCGCCTTCGTCTTGATGGCCTGCACGATGTACGGCACGACCAGCACCGTGCATACCGTGAGGCCCGCCTGGATCTCTGTCATTCGATTGCTCCTATCTGTCGGATTCCTTGCTGTAGATCAGGTCGACGCGGTCGCAGATGTGGTCGACCTTCTCCGCCATTCCCTGGCTTCTCGCCTGGCTGTGGACCAAATCCGCGTGGAGGACGTCATTTGACGCGACGACCGACTCCATGAGCGTTTTCATTCCTTCGATCAGGGTGTTGCTGCGCTCCATCTGGGCGGCGATGCGCCCCTCCATCTGGGACCGCTCGCGGTCGCGCTGCGCCCTCTCGTCGACTTCGGCCTGCTTGCGCTCCTCGCGCTTCAGGTCGAGCTCGCCTTTCCGCTGGTTTTGGCGTTTGTACTCCTCGAGAAACTGTCTCCCGAAGTAGAACGCAACGAGCGTCAGGAGCACGCCTCCAAGCCAAGCCGGTCCGTAAGGCGCAAAAAGTTTGAGCACTTCCATCCTGAGCGCCCTCCTTCCGCCTATTCGGCCGTGTACTCCTCGCCGGTGATCTCCTTGTACTCGTCGGCGGTGATCCACTTGCACTCGACGGCCTTGTGTACTCGCGCCTTGCTCCAAAGAGGTCGGTCGTAGTACTTCTTGACGAGCGCGAAGTGCTTGGAGTGCCCCTCGGTCTTCTTCGTCGGCATTACTGGTCACCTCCGACCGTCATGAGCAGGTAGTCGATGTTTGCCGTGTTCTGCTCGGTCTGCGTCGGCTGCGACGCCCGCTCGCACATCTGGTCGAGCAGCGCCGACACGTCGAGCGTCTCGCCGCTGTCGTAGGCGGCGAGCGCCGCGGTGTAGGCGAGCTTTCGCGCCTTCCGCTCAACGTACTCGTCATCGTCGATAACGCCCGCGTCGTGCGCCGCGTCGGGGTCGCCGATCTGCGACAGCAGATCGCGCAGGGCGTTGACCTCGGCCATGGTGCCGTCTTGAAGCTCGTTGGGGCGCGACGTGTCTTCCTCAGTGTCCATGCGGACTCCTCTCTTGTCGGGGAATGTGCCGCCATCGTATTGGCGCCGTGAGATTGCCGGGCTGCTTCGATGGGCGCAAAGGAAGAAGGCGCGCCGCGGCACGCCTTCGATGCTTCTGTTATTTCGCGGCCGCTTCGCTTAGGCCGCTGCTTTGAGTTGCCGGTTCTCCGCTATTGCGAGGGCTTGCCTCCGCTTGAATCGTCCCTCGGGTTGGCCTGCATTGAGCACCCCATTACAGTCTGAAGTGGGCCACCGATAAATTTCGATGGCGAGCATTCGGC
>CAJLLB010000194.1 GCA_905207425.1 uncultured Collinsella sp. | reverse complement strand
GCTTCTGCCGGCGGCATCGGAGGCGGCGGGGCGGGCGTCGGCGACAGCGTCCCCGTCTCCCCCGCCGCAACCACACGCTGCGTCCAAGCCGGCATGACAGCTTGTTCGGTCTGCAAGGCAGGCTCGTTCTGTGCAATCTGCTCATGCTGCATCAGCGACAACTCGCCGCACCCGGCAAAGCCCTCAACTTCGTCGAGTTCATCCGCCAGATTCACGCCGTGCACGTATCCCATATCTACAGCCGGGGAGTCGCCAGCATGCTGTGCCGGCCCTCCAGCGTCATCGTATACAAGGGGGTTCCGGGGGCGCCGACCATGCTCGGCTTCCGCTTTTCCATAATCATCAACACGCGGGCCTCTTGTAGCGCGAGGCGCCCCGGGTTCCCTATCAACAAAAGCATCGGGCTCAATCGTCATGCGCCGATCGGAATCAACCGCTCCCTCGCCCGCGCGCCCGTTGCCGCATATACTGTGCGCAGCGATGACCTCGGTCGCCCCCGCGCGAAACAGCCCCTCGATATCCGACGGATCGAGCGCTTCTATCAACACGACCACGCGACTCACGCGGCCTTCGGCCGTCAGGCGCGCGACAGTCTTGCGCACATCTTCGATATCAAACAGAGACGCCGCGATGATGGCAGCCCCGCGGCGCGACGGAAACGCCCGCGCCATGGAAACCAGCCCGCCCAGGTCACCCACGCGAAGCACCTGTGCACCCGCATCACGGCCCTCGACTTCCCGCTGCAACAGCCCGTAATCGCCGCACGCGCAGCACGCAAGCCAGATCGCCTTCATCACTCGTCGCCTCCGCTCTTTTTGCCGCGCGCCGTGGCGGGAATCGTCAAGCTGACCATTCCCTTGCCCGAGGCTCCCAGCAGTTCCTTGACGTCTTCGGGGTCAGCCGCCAGCGTCACCCATTCGATCTTGCCCTCGCGCGTGGCACCGGAATTCTCACTGGTATCGATCACGTGCGCGCCGCACAGCCGATCGGTTACGCCGTCTTTTTGCACATACACATCCACGTAGCTGCCCACGCCCGTAGCACCGCCGACCGAGTGCTCGGCATCGACCGCCACCGAAACGGCGACCTTGCCCTTAGGCACCTCGAGCTTGTGGCTCTCGGCCTTGGTGTAGACATTGCAGATCACGGCGTTTTTGGGAATACGCGAAGTCGTCACGTCGCCGCGCACCTGGCGCAGCTCGGTCGCCGCGTCACGCGGCAGCAGACTCGTCAGCCATTCCTGGGTTATGACATTGGTCTCATCGAGGGTCTCGCCCACATCGATATCGCGCGCCGCGACGCATACCTCGACGCGATCGCCACCGTACTTGGCCAAGGTCTCAGCCTGGACCTGTTCGGCTTGCGAGCGGATCGACGAGCCGTAAACCATGCAGAGCAGAGCAGCGAGCACGCCCGCGACCAGACTGATGGCGATGCGTTTGCTCTTGTTCACGGCCGCTCCTCTCATGGCAGTGCCGGGCGAATGCCCGTACCACCATTGTCTGGGCGGTCAGAGTGCAAAGCGGCGCAATCGCGATTTTGGTTTTCGATGTCAAACCAATCGCTGACCAAAAGCTAACCAGCCCGTCAAGCTCATGGCAAGGTTTTGGTCAGCACGTCAGCAAACTGCATGTTTCGAGGCTTTTCCGCAGCAAAAAAGCCGTCTCCCGAACAGTTGGGAGACGGCTGTCATAGGAAAAATCAATTACAGATGAACATCGGGATCGAGCATTTGAGCGCTCACGCGCATGGATGACGCCAGGTTTTGGAACGTTTCCAGACGCAGGCTGTCGATCTGCCCGGCGTCCTCGGCCTCGCGAACGGCGCAGCCCGGCTCATGGGTATGCGTGCAATCGCCAAACCGGCACGCGCGCGATGCCTCGACAATCTCGGGGAAGGCGCGCGCCAGGCCCCGCTCGTGACCCACGAGCGGTAGGCTGCGCAGGCCCGGGGCATCGGCGATCACGCCGGCGTCGCTCGGCAGCGCCACCATCACGCGCGCGACGGTAGTGTGACGGCCTTGGTCGTCGCGTTCGCGCACACCGCCAGTCGCCAACGTATCGTGGCCCAGCAGTGCATTGAGCAGCGTCGACTTGCCGGCACCCGACTCGCCCAGAATCATGGCGCAGCTCCCGGCGGGCACGCAGGCACGGACCTCGTCCAGGCCACGGCCCTCGGCAGAAGATGTCACGATTACGCACACGTCCGGGCCCACCAGGCGGCGCACGCGGTCCAGATCGCGCTCGAGCTCCTCGGCATCGCAGCGGTCAGCTTTGGTGAGCACCACCACCGGCTCGGCATCGCAGTCGAGCCCCAACACCCA
>CAJLLB010000193.1 GCA_905207425.1 uncultured Collinsella sp. | reverse complement strand
ATATCTATTTTCACAAATTATGGAAAAAACGGCAATAAGCCGGACAATGCCTGCGGCATGCTAATGAAAATGCCGCCGTTAAAGTCGTACGCGTCGAGAAGCGTTGCCTCGTCCACGTAGCCTTCCGAAAGCGGCGCGACCTCAAAGATGGCCGTGCCTTCGTTATCGGTCGTGGCGGAGAGCTGCTTGCCTGCAGCATAGCGCGATGTGAGCGTGACCTGGGCACCCGTGATGGGCGTATTCTTGTTGGCGACGTCGACCACGACCACACCGAACATGGTGCGCGAGAGAACGAGCACCCTGAAGGGGTCTTTTTCGTCGGCATAGGCTTCGGTGGGCGCGAACGGCAATATGAAGGCGTTTGCGCTTTCCGGCACGCGCGGCAACATAATGCTCGCTAACGAGGACGCTCCGGCAACAAGTAACGAACGGCGATCAAGCATCTTTGGCTCCCATCCCGCAGGTATCGGTGGAAATAATCCAATTTTGCGAGAAGACATCCTGTCACGGTAGTGCCGTCCGAGGGCCAAAATGTCCAATTTGAGCGAGCGAAGCGCCGGGGCTCCGGGGCGCACGTGCCGCGCTAGGCAGTCTGGCCGCTAACGCAGCATATGCGCGACCAGTTCGGTGCGCGTGCCGATGCCAAGCTTTGCATACACGTTGGACAGTCGATTTTTAACGGTACCTGGCGACACGCCCATGTGGCGTGCGATTTCGGCGTTGGTCCATCCGCGGCAGGCGAGCATGGCCATGGTGAACTCCGTGGTTGTTAAATCGTCGGCAACGTCCTCGCCCGAATCGGGGTTGTGGATGCGCCGCCAGCCGTAGCTGAATCGATACGTAATCTCGATGATACGTGCGAAATCGTCAGGGTATTGCGATTTTAGGCACGCCTCGATGAGCCCCTGCAAAAGGCCGTGGTGCTCGCCAATGAGCTCGATAAGGTCGTCGGGGCGCGCAATGTTCCAAGCAGCTCCGAAGTGTGCCTTTGCGGCATCGACGTCCTTGAGGCTCATGCATGCCATGGAAGCTACCAGGTGCAGGAACAGCTCCGAGATGGGATAGCTTCCCTGTTTCATGATCAGGGCATTTTCCACCATGCCCAGGCTGCGGCCATATTCGCCGCGCAGATACAAGGCGTGCGCCATCACATAGCTGGCGAACAGGCGCAGGCCTTCGGGCAGATGCGCCGCAAGCGGATAAAACTCTTCGGCGGAATGCGGGGAAGGCAAGTGCAGCAGGACGCTCGCGGCGGAGGCGAATAGGATATGCGTGGCGTGGACGGCGGGCGATTCCTCGTCAGTTGGCGTATCGAGGATGCCCGCAAGGCAACGGCGGGCATCGGCGATACGGTTGAGCGACAGACTGGCGTATCCGCAGATAAAGCATGCGGAATAGCGCAGTGCGGGGTCGGTGGCGTCAAGATAGGGGCGCGCTGTCTTGGCAGCGAGGGTGGCCTGTCCGCGAAAGTACAGCGCTTCTGCCGTGGCAATGGCGCGCGAATCGGGGTCGGAAATGCCTGCAACCGCAGCGTCAATCTGCCCCGGCACAAAAGCGGTGCACATCAACGGCATGGGAACGCATGGGTAGCCATCGCAGTCCATCTTCCATCTCCCAACAGCTGGCAACAATCGCAGCAATTGTACCCCTGTTGCTCGGTACTGGAATTTGTGGGTATCGCTTACGATTATGCCGAACGTATAGAGGAAGAGTCTATTGGCGATGCTTCCAAGGTGGCTACCGAAGCCTAGCTGACCTCGATATTTGGAAAAATTGCCACCCCTGCAAAAAGCTCTGTCGCAGCGATGGGAACGCATCTTCTGGGCATTCCGGCGTCTCCAGCCAGCGCTGGACTGCTGCTGTCGCCTGCGCGTTGGCGAGCGAGGCGTGGGGACCGTCCGGCGACCAGCGGTGACGTGCGAGCCCTGCCGCGTGCGTGGGCCTCCATCGGTGTAGACCCATGACCTCTATGGCATCGGAGAAGTCCACCATGGCGTCCAGGACCTTACCGTCCGGCGCGCCCAGCCTAGCGGCTCTCTTGAACCCGAGGTCGAAGGGGGCGTTGTGCAAGGCATATGGGGCCGAGCGGAAGTGTATCAAAAGAGCGTTACTTGACGTTTCATGCATAATGCTAACCGCCCCGCGATATCACGTTCGCAGCGCGCAGGGGCCGGAGAATCTTCGCGATGAGAGTTGACGTCTAATACCTTGCATCGTATAGTGTGTATAGCATAGTATATGACGAGAGGAGGTGTGCGGATGGAGGCACAGATGAAGCGCGGCTTCCTGGAGGCCTGCGTGCTCGCGGCCGTCTCGGGCGAGGAGTCCTACGGGTACCAGATCGTGAAGGAC
>CAJLLB010000192.1 GCA_905207425.1 uncultured Collinsella sp. | reverse complement strand
CGCAGCTCGTCGAGGCGGGTGGCGAGTACGCGAGCCTGTGGAGCCGTCAGACCGGCGCATTCTTGGAGGCGTAAGCGTCTCGGACGTGGGACAATTGTGCCCATAAGTTTATTGTGCCGTTGAGCCGAGGAGTCGTTATGCCACGCGAGACCAATGCCGCCAAACGCGAGCGCGCCGTTGAGGTGTGTGAGCGCCTCAACCGTCGCTATGGCCCGGTCGAGTGCTTCTTGGACCACGAGAATCCCTTTAGGCTGCTCATCGCGGTACTGCTCTCGGCGCAAACGACCGACGCGCAGGTCAACAAGGTGACGCCGAAGCTGTTTGCCCAGTGGCCCACGCCCGAGGCCATGGCCGGGGCGAGTGTGGCTGACGTGGCAGACACCATCAAGTCACTCGGCTTTTATAAGAGCAAGGCCAAGCACGCCGTGGAGGCCGCGCAGATGATCGTCGCCGACTATGGCGGCGAGGTGCCGGCCGACATGAAGGAACTCGTGAAGCTGCCGGGCGTGGGACGCAAGACGGCGAACATCGTGCTCAACGTGGGGTATGGCATCGTGGAGGGCATTGCGGTGGACACGCACGTCAACCGCATTGCGCATCGCCTGATGTTGAGTCCCAAGACACATGCCAAGGAGCCGCTCAAGACCGAGCAGGATCTGCTCAAGATTTTGCCGCACGAGTATTGGGAGTCGGTCAACCATCAGTGGATCACCTTCGGTCGCGAGATCTGCGACGCCCGCAAACCCAAGTGTGACGAGTGTCCGCTGGCAGATTTGTGCCCCAGCGTGCGCGTAGCGGGGTAGGGCGGAACGCATCTTCGTCTGGCGTTTTTTGCGGGGCTGGGTTTGCTCTTGAGCCGGAGTCCTCTCCATGCGCTACCATGACAGGCAATGAAATCCGCCGCATACCCGCCGAGCTTGCCCCGGCGGGCTTTTGGCGTTGCAATGCCGGAGGAACAGCATGCTCATTCACCGTATAGCCGCGCAGCTCTACACTGCCGAGGCCTTGCAGGCCGTCGAGGCCGGGCTCGATGCTGGCGAGGACGTGACGCTGGCTGTGTCGCAGTCGGGCCGCACGCTTATGGCGGCCGCCCAGTTTGCGCGCCGTCCGCGCCCGACGGTCTATATCGTGAGCGGCGAGGATGCGGCCGATCGCGCCGCGCGTAGCCTTGCCGCCTACGTGGGCCTGGCGCACGTGTGTCGTTTTCCTGAGCGCAAGGACTATCCGTGGCGCGAGCAGGCGCCGGACGACGCCGTGGTGGCGCAGCGCTGCGAGGCTCTGGGGCGCATCGTGCGCGGGGACAACTGCATCATGGTCGCCTCGGCTCGCGCGCTGCTGCGCTGCGTGCCGCCGGTCGAGAGCCGCTACTGGGAGTCCACTACTTTTGCGGTGGGCGAGGAGATTCCCTTTGACGAGGTGCCGCAGCGCTTGGTGGGCATGGGCTACACCAATGCCGGCGCCGCCGATGCGCCCGGCTTGTTTCGCGTTCACGGCGACACCGTCGAGGTGTTCCCCGCACAGGAAAAGGCACCCGTGCGCATCGAGTTCTTCGGCGACGAGATTGACCGCATCCGCCGCATGGTGAGCTCCACGGGGCAGACCATCGGCAACGAGGACAGCATCGAAATCTTTCCCTGCCGCGAACTGGCACTCACCGACGAGGCCGTCCACAACATGCATGTGGCGCTCTATCGCGCCAGCCAGGATGACAGCAAACTGGCGGCGCTGCTCGAGATGGTGGATGCGCGCATCGTCACGCCCGAGCTCGACCGCTTTTTGCCGGTGATGTACGGCCAGACCGTAAGCCCGTTGGCGCACGTGAGCGGCAAGGCGCTCGTGGTTCTGTCCGAGCCGCGCTCGCTGTTCGACGACTGCCTGCGCGCCTACGAGGATATCGAGGCGCGTGCCGGCGAGGCAGGGATTGACCGCCTGGATGGTCTGTACGTGCGCGCTCAACAGCTCGATTTTGGTGCCCAGCAGCGCTTGAACTACGTAAGCCTCATCCGTGCCGGCGGTGCGGTGACGGCCGAGCTCAAGATTGAGCAGCCTGCTATCGCAGGCTCGGACAACCGTTTTATGACGCGCGTTCAGGAAGTCGTGGGCAAGCGCTATGCCTGCGTGTTTGCCATTCCCGACCGCGGCGCGCGCGAGTCGATGGAGCTCACCTTTGGCGACGAGGGCATTACCTTTGAGGAATCGCTGACGGCCGCGCCCGAAAACGCCGGCGTCATTGGCGAGCGCGTGCGCGTGGCGGCGGCAGATTCTGCCGATCGTGCTGCCCGTCAGGATGCTCATGCTGCAATTCGCGAGCGTAAGGCTGACGCGCTCAACGCCCGCTCGCTCGAGGCGGGCGCGGCCCAGGCTGCCGCCG
>CAJLLB010000191.1 GCA_905207425.1 uncultured Collinsella sp. | reverse complement strand
GGCACGCGGGATACCGTGCTTGACCGCCGCATCGCCCAGGGCCTCGATTGCCATGGCGACAAATGCCGGAGCGCAACCACCCACCGTGCCGCCCACAAACAGCAGGCTCGTATCGAGCTCGACCACCGCACCGAGTTTGCCAAGCAGATCAAGCACCACGGCGCTCTGCTCATCACTAAGCGTGGAAGCCTTCTCGCAAGCGATGACGCCCTCGCCCACCGAAACCGGTGTGTTGGGCACCGTCGAGATATGCGCGACGCCCGGCAGGACCTGCTCCCACTTGGCACTGTCCCAAGTCCAGGCAACCGACAGAACGACCTTGTCGGCAAGAATGTCCTTGAGCGGGGCGAATACCTTCTCGATCATGTACGGTTTGACCGCAGCGACCACGATATCGGATGCGGCGACAACCTCGGCGGCATCGTGACAGGCGACCATGCCGCGCGCCTCGCAGCGCTCAACCAGTGCGTCGTAGCGACCCGCGCAGGCGCACATGTCGCTCACAGCTACACCGGCAGCGATCCAGCCATCGGCCATAGCGCTCGCCATATTGCCAAAACCGACAAATCCAATCTTCATATCTCATAGTCCTTCCAGACACATTCCTCAAAACGAAAGGTATTGTCCCACGCCATTGTTTCGTATTGCCGACCTATTTGTGATACGGCTCGCCACGACTGATCTTGCAGGCGCGGTAGATTTGCTCCAGCAGCACCACGCGCGCCAGGTTATGCGGCAAGGTAATGCGTCCAAAGCTGAGCATCTCGTCGG
Source organism: uncultured Collinsella sp. (assembly GCA_905207425.1). GTDB lineage: Bacteria > Actinomycetota > Coriobacteriia > Coriobacteriales > Coriobacteriaceae > Collinsella. Next base: position 1,607 of record CAJLLB010000191.1, on the reverse strand, counting down.
CGCGGGCGCGCACGTCATCGCTCACGCCGTCCGATCCGCCAATCACAAAGGCGATGTCGCTGTTACCACGCAGCATAAGATCATCGAGCCGCGCCGAAAACTCCTCGCTCGAGCGCTCTTTGCCCTCAATGGCCAGCAGGATCACATGCGCTCGAGACGGCAAGGCAGCAAGAATCGCCGCCCCCTCCTTGTCGCGCGCGGCATCCACGCCGCCCGCCTTAGCCGGGTCGATATCGGCCACCTCGCGGATATCAACCTTGGCATAGGCACCTAGGCGCTTGGCGTACTCAGCGCACGCGTCCTTCCAAAAGCGCTCCTTGAGCTTACCGACGCAAACGACGGTGTATTTCACGCGCGTCTACTCCTTCGAATCGTTTTGAACTTTGCCGGCGGCCAGCATCTGCTCGAACATCGAGGCCGACTGCGAAAAGTCGCTCGGCAGCACGACCGTCGAGGTTTTACCCGTGCGAGCGAACTCCGTCATCATCTCGGACCACTGCGTAAACATGAACAGTTGGTTGGCCTCGTCATTGCCGACACCCGTCTCCTGGATGATCTCGAGCGAATCTTTGATACCCAGCGCGATGGCCTTGCGCTGGTTGGCGATGCCCTCGCCCGCCTTTTCCATAGCCTCAGCCTCGGCGGTCGCCTCGGTGACGCGCTTGATGCGGTCTGCCTCAGCGAGCTCCTGTGCCGCAGCGCGCTTGCGCTGGGCGGCGTTGATGTCGTTCATGGAGTTCTCAACCTCGGTCGGCAGTGCGATTTTGGTGATGAGCGTCGACACGAGGGTGAAGCCGTAGGCGGCCATCTGCTCGGAAACGGTAGCGTTGACATCCTTGGCGATGTCGTCCTTCTTGGCAAAGACCTCATCGAGTGTGTAGACGGGAATCGAAGAGCGCAGGGCGTCGGTGATGAAGTCACGCATCTGGTCGACGGGCTCCTGCAGCATATAGTAGCTCTTGTAGATGCCCGAATCTGCCGGGCCGGCGCCCATGTCATAGCTCACGTGGTACTGAGCAGAGACCTCAAGGCCGATGGTCACGTTGTCCTGGGTCTTAACGTCGATGCCAAAACCGTTTTTCATGGTTCGCAGACTCACCGTGGCGGCCTTGCGGTCGATCACGGGCACCTTCATGTGGAAGCCCGCGTTGACGATGCGGTTAAACTTGCCCAGACGCTCGATGATCACGGCATGCTGCTGTTCAACGACGTAGCAGGCGTTGGGAAGCAGCAGCAACAGAATGATGATGGGAATCAAAAGGCTGGTAAGGGCAGCGATGATACCGGACAACAGCATGGTCTCTCCTCTGATAGGCACACGTTGGCATTAGGATACCCGCACGAAGCAGCTGTGTGACACCAACAAGAGGACCCGTGGTCAAAAAAGGCCAAATATGAGTACTGTTACCAGTTTAGTAACAGCGTATTTGGGTCAAAATCGCCTCGTTGAACCCGAGGTCTATCGAAATTACTTCATTTTGTCTCAAGGTTGAGCCAAATTAGCGTACATCTGTTGCGCAAAATGAGCAAAAATAGCTTCATGAAATGTCTCTATTGGTCGCGCGCGCAGACGTGGTGTAAGAGTGTCCTGAGGTCCGTCGCTGCAA
>CAJLLB010000190.1 GCA_905207425.1 uncultured Collinsella sp. | reverse complement strand
AGGAAAGCACTTAATGTGCTTTCCGTCTTGCGCAGGACTGTAGAGCAGCAAACTTCATGCCCTCCGGTCCGCCCCGGGAGCCACCGCTAAGTTATCCCCCGGCATTCAGAAAATCTAAGTGCCAAAAAATAAGATTTTTTGACTCCGTGTTGTATAACCCGCCATTCGTGGGTACCATTCAACGCGTACGCAAACAAAAAGGGTTAATTCGCGTGGTATAACCGCGCGGCCCAAAAAGGAGGAGACAAGCATGTCGTCTTTGAAGCCGCTTGCAGATCGTGTTCTGGTCAAGCCCGACGAGGCCGAGCAGAAGACCGCTTCTGGTCTGTATATCGCCAGCAACGCTCAGGAGAAGCCGCAGCGCGGCACCATCGTTGCCGTTGGCGCCGGCAAGGTCAACGACAAGGGTGAGCGCATCCCCATGGACGTCAAGGTCGGTGACGTTGTCATCTACGGTAAGTTCGGTGGCAACGAGGTCAAGGTCGACGGCGAGAAGTATCTGCTGATGCGCGCCGACGACATCTACGCTATCGTCGAGGCCTAGTCTCGTCAGAATCTCTGATTCGTCTTTGAACGCGCCCGCCGCATAGGACTCGGAAGCGGCGACGCGAGTCACATTTCTTTTGGAGGATTACCTACCATGGCAAAGAACATTACGTTCAACACCGATGCCCGCGCTAAGCTTGCCAAGGGCGTCAACACTCTGGCCGACGCCGTTACCGTCACCATGGGCCCCAAGGGTCGCTACGTTGCGCTGCAGCGCACGTTCGGTGCCCCGACCATCACCAACGACGGCGTTTCCGTCGCCAAGGAGATCGAGCTCGAGGACAACATCGAGAACATGGGCGCTCAGCTGGTGAAGGAGGTTGCCACCAAGACCAACGACACCGTGGGTGACGGCACCACCACCGCAACCCTGCTCGCCCAGGCCATCGTCAACGACGGTCTGCGCAACGTCGCCGCTGGCGCCAACCCGCTGGCCATCCGTCGCGGCATCGACAAGGCCGTCAACGCCGCCGTCGCCGAGATGAAGAAGCAGGCCAAGCCGGTCGAGACCAAGGAGCAGATCGCTTCCGTCGGTACCATCTCCGCCGGTGACCCCGAGGTCGGCGAGAAGATCGCCGAGGCCATGGAGGTCGTGGGCAAGGACGGCGTCATCACCGTCGAGGATTCCCAGACGTTCGACATCACCATCGACACCGTCGAGGGCATGCAGTTCGACAAGGGCTATGTCTCCGCTTACTTCGTCACGGACAACGACCGCATGGAGGCCGTGATGAAGGATCCGTACATCCTCATCACCGACCAGAAGATCTCCAGCGTTCAGGACATCATGCCCGTTCTCGAGGCTGTCCAGCGCGCTGGCCGTGGCCTGCTCATCATCGCTGAGGACATCGACGGCGAGGCTCTGCCTACCCTGGTCCTCAACAAGATCCGTGGCGCCCTCAACGTCTGCGCCGTTAAGGCCCCGGGCTACGGCGATCGCCGCAAGCGCATCCTCGAGGACATCGCCGTCCTCACCGGTGGCCAGGCTGCCCTGGACGAGCTGGGCGTGAAGGTCGCTGACATTACCGCCGATATGCTCGGTACCGCTAAGTCCGTCACCATCTCCAAGGACAACACCGTCGTCGTCGGCGGCGCTGGCTCCAAGGAGGCCATCGACGCTCGTATCGCTCAGATCAAGGGTGAGATGGAGAACACCACCTCTGACTTCGACCGTGAGAAGCTCCAAGAGCGCCTGGCCAAGCTCTCCGGTGGCGTTGCCGTCATCAAGGTCGGCGCTGCTACCGAGTCCGAGCTCAAGGAGATCAAGCATCGCGTCGAGGACGCCCTGCAGGCTACCCGCGCTGCTGTCGAGGAGGGCATCGTCGCCGGTGGCGGCGTCGCCTTCATGGACGCTGCTCCTGCGCTCGACGCCGTTGAGCTTGACGACCCCGAGGAGAAGATCGGCGTCGATATCGTCAAGAAGGCTCTGACCGCTCCGGTCGCTACCATCGCCAAGAACGCTGGCTTTGAGGGCGCTGTCGTGGTCGACAAGGTTGCCGAGCTGCCTGCCGGCCAGGGTCTCAACTCTGCCAACGGCGAGTGGGGCGACATGATCGAGATGGGCGTCCTCGACCCCGTCAAGGTCAGCCGCGTCACCCTGCAGAACGCTGCTTCTGTCGCCAGCCTGATCCTCATCACCGAGGCCACCGTCTCCGATGTGCCCAAAAACACTCAGCTTGAGGACGCTATCGCTGCTGCTACCGCTGGTCAGCAGGGCGGCGGTATGTACTAAGGCCGACAAGGTCTAGAACTCCCACCGGGAATCCGGGGGCGGGACGGGGACTTCTCTCCGGAACGTCCTCGGACATGCAAAGAGGCTCCGCATCGCGCTTCGCGCTGCGGAGCCTCTTTGCGTCCTG
>CAJLLB010000189.1 GCA_905207425.1 uncultured Collinsella sp. | reverse complement strand
GGTTCAGTTCCTGAAAGCACCGGAAAAGTTCAACTCCCTGGGGGCGCGCATTCCCCACGGCGTTCTGCTTGTCGGCCCTCCGGGCACCGGCAAAACGCTGCTGGCCCGTGCCTGTGCAGGCGAGGCCGGCGTTCCGTTCTATGCCATCTCCGGTTCCGACTTTGTGGAAATGTATGTCGGCGTCGGCGCATCCCGTGTGCGCGATCTGTTTGAAAAAGCCAAAAAGACAATGCCCTCCATCATCTTTATTGATGAGATCGATGCCGTGGGCCGTCAGCGTGGTGCCGGCCTTGGCGGCGGGCATGACGAGCGCGAGCAGACCCTGAACCAGCTGCTGGTCGAGATGGACGGCTTTGAGGCCAACGATGGTGTCATCGTGATGGCAGCCACCAACCGTGCCGACATTCTGGATAAGGCACTGCTCCGTCCGGGCCGCTTTGACCGTCAGGTCTATGTAGGCCTGCCCGATGTCAAGGGCCGTGAGGAAATCCTCAAGGTCCACACCAAGAATAAGCCTCTGGCTCCCGATGTCTCCCTCAGAGTCATCGCACAGCGCACCGCAGGTTTTGCGGGTGCTGACCTGGAGAACCTGGTCAATGAGGCCGCTCTGCTGGCTGCCCGCCGCAGCAAGAGCCTGATCGGGATGGAGGAAATTGAGGATTCCCTGAACAAGATCCTCATGGGTCCCAAGAAGAAGTCCTGGGTTATGAGCGATGCGGAAAAGAAAAACACCGCTTACCACGAGGCGGGACACGCGATCGTCGGCTACCTCTTGCATCTTGATCCCGTCCACATGATTACCATCGTGCCGACCGGCAAGGGCGCGCTGGGCTTCACCAGCTTCCGTCCCGATGCCGACCGGAATCAGATGTACAAGCACGAATATCAGGCGGAGATCGCCATGGCTCTGGCGGGACGCGCCGCCGAGGAGATCATCTTCGGGGACGTGACCAGCGGCGCCTACTCGGACATCAAGAGCGCGACGGATACCGCCAAGCGCATGGTCACGATGTTCGGTATGTCCGAGCTGCTGGGACCGCGCCGCTTCGGCACGGATCAGAACGAGGTGTTCCTGGGGCGTGACTTCTCCTCCAATGCGGACTACTCCGAGGACACGGCGGCGCAGATTGACCGCGAGATACACGTCCTCATCACCGAGGCATATGCCCGCGCCAAGGAGCTGCTGAACTCTCACATCGACAAGCTGCACTTTGTCGCCCGGTACCTGCTGGATCACGAGGATATGGACGGCGACCTGTTCAAGGCTGCCATGGACGCCGAGACGCCCACGAACGAGATGCTGGACGCCATCGTCGCCGAGCGTGAGCGCCAGAGCAAGGAAGCCAACGAGGCGCGCGCCCGCGCCGAGGCAATGGGCGAGGCAGACGGCGACAGTGACGCCGACAGCGACAAAGACAGTGAAAGTGACGGCAACGGGGACGACAGCAGGTTTACAGTTTAATTTTACCCAAAGATAAATCGAGGGGCTACCGGTACCGTTCCGGCAGCCCCTCGGCTTTTTTATGGCGTCTCTGAAAATTCACCGCACGGCGAATAATCAGAGGCGCCTTATGGTATCAGAATTTCAGCTCCACGGCAACAGGAAGACCCGTGCGCCTCCATGATCTTCATATCCACCATCATCTGGTGGTGCGTCACGATCTGCTCCTCCTCGCCGCAGATGGCACGGACAAAGTTGCGGTAGAAATCGTGCACATCCGAAGCGGGCTGGGGAATATCCTTGGACGCAATGGATTTTTCGTCGCGGGGCGCCATGGTCTTGGTGATGCCCGCCGCCGTCTTGACGGGGACAACGTCCTTTTCGTTGTAGTTGTGACACCAGACAACGTGCGCGGGCTGGCACCAGTCGGGGATGATGGCGGAGCCGTTCGCGCCGGTCATGTAGAACCGGGGCATGCTGATGAAGTTCGAGGTTCCGACCTCCACGCGCGCGACCAGGTCATCATCAAAGAACATATCCAGCTGGAAGCCGTCATCCACCAGCTCATTGGTGATATGGTCGCAGTGGCAGAAGACCTTCCGCAGCGTTTTGTCGTCCACGATGCCCATGATCTGGTCGATGAGGTGAATGCCCCAGTCCAGGATCATGCCGCCGCCATGCTCCGGCGTGCCGCGCCAGTCACCGGGAATGCCCCGGGATCCGTGCACACGGGACTCCATGCGGTACACCTGCCCCAGATCACCGCTGTGATAAATGTCGCGCATGAGCAGGAATTCGCCGTCCCAGCGGCGGTTCTGGTGGACGGTGAGGATCTTGCCGCATTCGCGGCTGACGGCGACCATCTCGTCCGTCACGGGCTTCTCGCTGATGACGTGCTTTCCCGCCTTCATTGCCTCAATGGCAAGCGGCTTGTGCATATCGTTGGGCACCGCGATGGTCACAAAATCCACCGCCGGGTCGCTCAGAAGCGCCTTGAGAGACGAGTACGCGTGGATCCCGTTTTTCTCCGCCGCCTCGCAGCGTTCCGGCTTGATGTCATAGACGCCCATCAGATTCACGACATCACTGTGCCGCAGATATTCGCCGTGCCATGACCC
>CAJLLB010000188.1 GCA_905207425.1 uncultured Collinsella sp. | reverse complement strand
CCGCCGCCAGGACCGGTTGTCACGAGACCGGCGATAACTTCAGCGGTGCCAGCAAGCTGGAGATCGCGCAGGCAAGCCTCCTCCTTCGCGTTCAGCTTGACCTTGTGAGGGACGGGGCGGTTATTTGCAAATCCGTGAGAATCGCACCACGCCTTGGAATATGAATCCGTGCAGCGTCCGCGCTCAAAAAGGGATATATCGTAATTTTCGTCGTAGTTGTCTCCGACGTAGATTTCGCTGCTCTCGGCGGGAGATCCATCGTCGGCATAGGCTGCCGCAACGGGCACAAATGGTGTCATGACAAGGGAGAGGCAAAGAGCTGCTGAGACGATGGAGGGCAGGCAGTTCTTCATGGCTGGCTCCTTAATCTGGCCTTTGATAGTTACTTGATGTCGCCTCCTTCCGCTTTATATCCGTTGTATTTGGCGTATTTCTTTAATAAGGCAAGAGGTTCTTCCAGTCAAAGGTGAAACCCGTCACAAAGACAACCGATAACGTTGGCGGTAGCTGGGGCGGTGCCCCCTCAGCGACGACCGACAAGGTTTTTCTGCTCTCGGCAACCGAAGTATACGGGGATATGCAATCCGACGGCCTCCAGTACGAGTGCTACAAATCCAAGGGCGTGACGGGGTCGAACTATTCCGGTGCATCAGGCTATAGCCACTGGACTCGCTCCGTGAGACCGCGCAGCTCCACGTCCTTTCGCTATGTTCAAAGCGGCGGTATTTGCTACAGCTACAGCGCGACGGACTCGTTTTATGTTCTCCCCGCTTTCTGCTTCTGATCTCTTTTAGCGCAAAGCCCTCGCAATCCTGCGAGGGCTTTTCTTTTGGCGATTACTCGAACAATTCGAGGTTCATAGCACAGGTAATCGGGTTGAGGAGAAATGGGGTCATACAGCGGCTCTCAGAGCGCCTGCCGCACTCCCCCGCCATTGCCTCTGCGGCGTCCTCGTATAGAGCCCATCCTGCTTGGCGTTTCGTCGCAACAGCCCACTTGTCCACCGATCAAGTGAACTACCGGAATAAATACAGCGACACGTTTGTTCGTTACAGTCGCTATATCTGTGTAAAACGCCGCGATAAATACAGCCCTTACTCGGCTGTATACCAGCTACGCGTATGTAGATTCATATCGCGTTGATAAATCGGCTCAAGTGCGTGCAAAACGCGCAAGTAACCGCAAAAGACGACTATCGCGCAGGTAGATTATTGGCACCCTGTTGCTTACTGAAAATTAAGCAATTGCTTAAAACAAAAAAGGTCAGGCACTAGGTGCCTGACCTGCAAACTTCTGGTCGGGACGACTGGATTCGAACCAGCGACCCCTTGACCCCCAGTCAAGTGCGCTACCAAGCTGCGCCACGTCCCGAAGCTTTTGTTTGTTGCTCTGCTCTCGCTCGCAACAGGGAGTATATTAACCCGAAACTTTAGACTTGTGCAAGAACTTTTTTACAATTTTTGAAGCAAGTCCAAAATTGTATCTGCGAGCTGGGGTTTTGTTAGCACGGGAAGTTCCTGTGTACCCGCTGTGCTCACAATCCAGGCCTTGTTAGTGTCGGTTCCAAAGCCCGAATCGGCGCGCGAGACATCGTTGGCGATAATGGCATCACAACCCTTGCGGGCGAGCTTACGCTGCGCGTACTCCACGACGTTATCGGTCTCGGCCGCAAAGCCGATCACGCGCCGCTCTCCCTTCTGGCGCGAGAGCTCGGCCAAAATATCGACCGTTTCGACAAGCTCGATGCGATCCAAGCGTTCGTTGGACTTTTTGAGCTTATGGTCCGCAGGGGTGGCGGGGGTATAGTCGGCGACGGCGGCCGCACAAATTGCCGTATCGGCCGTCTGGAAGGCGCTCGCCGCCGCCTGCAGCATCTCTGCGGCGGTCTGCACGCGCACGCACTCCATGCCGCCGGGCACATCGAGCGATGTCGGTCCCAACACGAGCGTGACCTCGGCACCGCGGCGAGCAGCCTCCCTCGCCAGGGCGATGCCCATCTTGCCCGACGAACGGTTGCCAATGAATCGCACCGGGTCGATCGGCTCGTGCGTGGGGCCGGCGGTAATCACGATGCGCTTACCTGCCAGGTCCTGAGGCGCGGGGTTGAGCACCTCGCAGATGGCTTCGACGATGTCCTCGGGCTCGCTCATGCGCCCCGTGTCCACGTCGCCGCAGGCAAGGTAGCCACTGCCGGGCCCCACCACGTGGACGCCGCGGTCGCGCAAAGTGGCCATGTTGGCCTGCGTCGCCGGAGCCTTCCACATGCCGTTATTCATAGCGGGTGCGATCACGATGGGTCGCGGCGTGGCTAGCAGCGTGGTGGAGATGAGGTCGTCGGCGATGCCGTTGGCCATCTTGGCGATGATATTGGCCGTCGCGGGCGCCACGACCACCAGATCGGGCTCCTGCGCCAGCGAAATGTGGTGGATGGGGTCGGAAGGATCGTCGAATAGGCCCACGGCAACGGGCTCGTTGGTGAGCGTACGGAAGGTGAGCGGGCCCACAAACTCGGTGGCATGCTCGCTCATAACGACCTTGACGCGCGCACCGCTCTTTTGCAGCAGGCGCACGATATTGCACGACTTATAGGCGG
>CAJLLB010000187.1 GCA_905207425.1 uncultured Collinsella sp. | reverse complement strand
GAGGCCGAGGTCGTACAGGACGGCAAGTCGTTCATGCGTGCCCGCACCACCGAGATTCTGGAGCCAAGCCCCGATCGCATTCAGTCTCCCTGCCCCTTCGTGGGCATCTGCGGCGGCTGCTCGTGGGGCAATCTCTCACGCACGGCACAGCTCGCCGCCAAGGAGCAAAATCTGCGCTCCACGCTCGAGCGTATCGGCAAGTTCAGCCCCGATCAAGTCGATGAACTGGTGCAACCCATCCGCCACACCAAGGATGATTGGGGCTACCGCAATAAAATCGAACTCGAGCCGACCGTTGTAAACAGCCGCGTGCGTCTTGGCATGCACGGTGTCGATCCTCGCAAGATCGTGACCGTCGATTCGTGCCCGTTGTTCGACAAACGCTTCCCCAAGGCACTCAAATCGGTCGTCGGCGCGCTCAATTATCTGAGCGGCAGCCACGACCTGGGCCTTGAGCGCGTGGGCATTCGCGCCTCGCGTCGCACCAAGGCACTCGAGGTGGCGCTCTGGACGCCTACGGGCTCTTTCCCGCGCTCGCAAGTCTCGCGCGTGTTGGCAGACGCCGCGCACCCCACAAGTGTCGTACGCGTGATGAGCAAGGGCGAAAAGAAGGCCCGCCGTGTTTCCAAGGTCGAAATGCTCGCCGGAGAGGGCTCATGGACCGAGAATATCGCCGAGGGTCAGATGCGCTTGTCTGCCCCGTCTTTTTTCCAGGTCAACACCAAGGGTGCCGAGATTTTGATCGAGCTTGTCATGGAAACGCTCGATCCGCAGGAAGACGAGCTTGCCGTGGACCTGTACTGCGGTGCCGGCACCTTTACCCTGCCGCTCGCCCGCCGCTGCGACTTTGTCGCCGCCGTCGAGGCCTACGGCCCCGCCGTGCGCGACCTGCGCCGTAACCTGGAGATCAACAAGCTTGATAACGTCGACGTCATTGGCGGAGACGCGGTGCGCGAGTTCCCCGACCAGGATGCCGACGTCTTGGTGGTCGACCCGCCGCGCGCAGGCCTCGCCCCCGAAGCGATCGACCTTATCGCCAGCACGAGTGCCCACGATGTCGCCTACGTGAGCTGCGACCCGGCCACCCTGGCGCGCGATCTCAAACGCTTTGTCGAAGAAGGCACCTTCTCCCCCGTAAAGATCACGCCAGTCGACCTGTTCCCACAAACCTTCCACTGCGAGACCGTCGTCCACCTTAGGCGCAACTAGCCACTTAATCATTGCTCAGAAAAATCATTGGGAAATCGAGCGTGGCAAGCGGAGGTCTTCGGGGTATAAGACGGCTAATTGTATGCCGCCTATGAAAGGAACCCTCATGCCCAGCGTTGCCGTTCTCGCCGCCGATGGCTTTGAAACTATTGAATGCTTGACCATGGTCGATGTCATGCGTCGCGGCGGCGTGCGTGCCACGCTCGTCTCGATTATGCCCACGCGTGAGGTCGTAAGCTCGCTGCAGATCCCCGTGACCTGCGATGCGCTCTTTGATGAGATCAACTTTGACGAGTACGACTGCGTCGTGCTGCCCGGCGGCCTGCCCGGTGCCACCAACCTGCGCGCCGATCAGCGTGTCTGCGACGTGGTCTGCGAGTTCGCCGCGACCAAGCACGTCGCCGCCATCTGCGCCGCCCCGTTTATCCTGGGCGAGCTCGACCTACTCGAGGGGTGCCACGCCACGTGCTTCCCTGGCTTTGAGAAAAGCTTCCCCGAAGGCGCCTATACCGGCGAGAAGGTCACGCAAGACGGCAACATCATCACTGCCAGCGGCATGGCACAGTCCCTCCCCTTTGCATTGGAGCTGCTGCGCACGCTCGCCGGCGACAAGGCCGTCGAGAAGGTCGCCGAGGGCATCCAACTATGATTTTGGCTTCGCAATCGCCGCGCCGCATAGAGCTGATGCGCGAGGCAGGCTACAACATTCGCGTGATTCCCGCGGATATCGACGAAACGCCCTTTGATGGCGAGGCCCCGCTCACGCTTGTCGAGCGCTTGGCACGCGCCAAGGCGGCTGCCGTTGCTGCCGAGTATGCCGAGCCCAATGAGCTGACGGTCGCGGCCGACACCATCGTCACCTTTGACGGCAAGATTCTGGGCAAGCCGGCAACCGAGGACGAGGCGCGCACTATGCTCCGTGAGCTTTCGGGCCGCACGCACCAGGTCGCAACCGGCGTCTGCATCGTTAAGGCAGGCGATACGGCCGCCCCGCATGCCGCCGAAAGCCTGTCCTTTGTCGATGTGACCGACGTGACGTTCTACGAGCTCACCGACGAGCAGATCGAGCACTACGTCGCCTCGGGTGAGCCCATGGACAAGGCCGGCGCCTACGGCATTCAGGGCACAGGAGGACGCATGCTCGTGCACGATATTTCGGGCGACTTCTATAACGTGGTGGGCCTACCCATCGCCCGCGTCGCGCGCGCGATTCAAAAACTCTCGTAATTGCATCTGGCGCTGGGTATTCCCCAGCGCCTACAATTTTGGCGTACCGTACGGATCCCGACCGGGCACAAGGCGCGGCGGAAAACCGATAGGAGTTAAACATGGATACACTGCTCGAGGCCATTGACGTCTGCGATGTCGATGGCTTTTGCTATGGCAACTATACGGACGAGGAGGCCGGCACCGGTTGCACCGTAATCGTGGCACCCGAGGGCGCCA
>CAJLLB010000186.1 GCA_905207425.1 uncultured Collinsella sp. | reverse complement strand
CCTCGAGCGCCTCGATCAGCACGTCGGCCGAGAAGATGTAGATGCCCATGGACGCGAGATTCGAATCGGGCTTATCGGGCTTCTCGGTGAACTTGGTGATGCGGCCGTCCTCGGGGTCGGTGGTCAGGATGCCAAAGCGGCTGGCCTCCTCCCACGGCACGGGCATAACGCTTACCGTGAGGTCGGCGTTGTTCTCAATGTGCGTCTTGAGCATCTTGCGGTAGTCCATGCGATACAGGTGATCGCCCGAAAGAATCAGGACGTACTTGGGGTCGTTGGCCTTGATGTAGTCGAGGTTCTGCGTAATGGCGTCGGCCGTGCCCGCATACCAGGCGCCGCCGGTCTGCGTCTCGTACGGCGGCAGGATCGACACGCCGCCGTCGCGGCTGTCAAGATCCCACGCCTCGCCGGAGCCCACATAGGCATGCAGCAGGTAGGGGCGATACTGCGTCAGAACACCCACCGTGTCGATGCCCGAGTTGGAGCAGTTGGAGAGCGAAAAGTCGATAATGCGGAACTTGCCACCAAAGCTAACCGCCGGCTTAGCGATCTTTTGGGTGAGTGCCCCCAATCGGCTGCCCTGTCCTCCTGCGAGGAGCATCGCGATGCATTCTTTCTTACTCATCGATTTCTCCTTCTGTCATCGATGTTCCTAAACCCATTAGCGACGGGCGCGGAGCAACGTCACGCCCGTCGAGTAATGCCGTGCTGGCATAGGGGAGCTCGCGCGCCTTTAAGCGTGCCAGATCTCGTCGCGGTACTCGCGAATGGTGCGGTCGCTCGAGAACCAGCCCGAGGAGGCGGTGTTGAGCAGGGCCTTGCGGTTCCAGGTCTCCTGGTCGCCGTAGCTGTTCGTGAGCTTCTCCCAGGCGTCGACGTAGCTGCGGAAGTCGGCCATGACCAGGTCGGGGTCGTTGTTGTTCATGAGCTCGTTGTAGATGCTCTCGAAGTTGCCCGAAAGACCCGCAAAGGTGTTGTCCTTGAGCTCGTCCATCACGCGGCCCAGACGCTCGCGGTCGCCGTTGAGGGTATCCCACGCAAAGTAGCTGTTCGATGCCCAGAGCTGCTCGACCTCGGGAGCGGTCAGGCCAAAGATGGCCTCGTTCTCGCGGCCGGCCAGGTCGGCGATCTCGATGTTGGCGCCGTCGAGGGTGCCCAGAGTAATGGCGCCGTTCATCATGAGCTTCATGTTGGACGTGCCCGAGGCCTCCTTGCCAGCCGTTGAGATCTGCTCCGAGATCTCGGCGGCGGGGTAGATGAGCTGGGCGTTGCTCACACGGAAGTTGGGGATAAAGCAAACCTTCATGACCTCGTTGACGCGCGGGTCATTATTGATGACGTCGGCAACGGAGTTAATGAGGCGGATGGTCTCCTTGGCGAAGGTATAGCTCGAGGCAGCCTTGCCGCTAAATATGAAGGTCGTCGGCGTCACGTGGAAGTTAGGATCGGCGATGCGACGGTTGTAGATGTCCATCACCTTCATGATGTTCATGAGCTGGCGCTTGTAGGCATGGAAGCGCTTTACCTGGACATCGAAGACGGTGTTGGGGTCAATGACCAGACCGGTCTCGGCCTTAACGTAGGCAGCCAGACGCTCTTTGTTGGCGCGCTTGGAGGCGCCCACGGCCTTCAGGAACTCGGTGTCGTCCTTAAACTCCTTGAGCTTTTCCAGCTCAAAGGCGTCCTTCAGCCAGCCGTCGCCAATGGCCTCGGTCACGAGCTTGGCGTAGGTGGGGTTGGCCTCGGCAAAGAAGCGACGGTGCGAGATGCCGTTGGTCTTGTTGTTGAACTTCTCGGGCGTCAGGGCATAGAAGTCCTTGAGCACGATGTTCTTGATGATGTCGGAGTGGATCTTTGCTACGCCGTTGACGCTATGGCTGCAGATCACAGACAGGTTGGCCATGCGAATCTCGCCGTCCCACAGGATGGCGGTCTGGCGCAGACGCTCCCGCCAGCCCTCCTGCGTGGTGTCGAACGACTCGTGCCAACGACGGCTGATCTCGTCGATGATCTGGTACACACGGGGGAGGAGCTTGGAGAACGTGCCGATGGGCCACTTCTCCAGGGCCTCGGGCAGGATGGTGTGGTTGGTGTAGCTCACGACCTGCGTCACGATGTTCCAGGCGTCATCCCACTCGAGTTTCTTCTCGTCGATGAGGATACGCATGAGCTCGGGTCCGCACATGGCGGGGTGGGTATCGTTGGTGTGGATGGCCACAAACTGCGGCAGCAGCTCCCAGTTCGCGCCGTGCTCCTTCTCAAAGGTGTCGAGCAGGCTGTAGATGCCGGCCGATACAAACAGGTACTCCTGCTTCAGGCGTAGCAGACGGCCGTGCTCGCCGGCGTCGTTGGGGTAGAGGATGGCGCTGATGGCCTCGGCCTCGGCACGCTCGGCATCGGCCAGGGCGTAGTCGCCGCGGTTGAAGGCCTCAAGGTCAAAGTGCTCCTCGACCGGCTCGGCGGCCCAGACGCGCAGTTTGTTGACGGTCTCGCCGGCATAGCCCACGACGGGGATGTCATAGGGAACGGCCAGGATGTCCTGCGTGTCCACCGTGCGGTAGAACGTGCGGCCGTTCTCCTCAAAGCCCTCAACATGGCCACCAAACTTAATGGTCACGGCCTTGTCCTGACGGCGGACCTCCCAGGGATAGCCGTGGGTGAGCCACTCGTCGG
>CAJLLB010000185.1 GCA_905207425.1 uncultured Collinsella sp. | reverse complement strand
GTGCCCAGGCCCGCAACCGAGCCGTGATCGAGTACGCAGATCATGTCGGCGTCGCGCACGGTCGAGACGCGCTGGCTTACGATCACCGTCGTGAGCGGCAGCCCGCCCTCGGCGGCACCGCGCACGCTGCGCTCGCGAATAGCGTGACGAAGCGCCGCATCAGTCTTAAAGTCGAGCGCCGAGGCGGAGTCGTCCATGATCAATATCTGAGGCGAACCCACCAAGGCGCGCGCGATGGTCAGGCGCTGGCGCTGACCGCCGCTGAAGTTCTTGCCACCCGCCTCGACCGGGGCGTCGAGACCCTGCGGCTTGTTGCGCACGAACTCGCTGGCCTGCGCCATATCGAGCGCCGCCCAGAGCTCATCGTCGGTCGCCGACTCGTCACGCCAGGTCAGGTTGCTGCGGATGGTGCCGCTCGCCAGCGACGCGCGCTGCGGAACGGTCGCGACCACGTGGCGCAGTTGGTCGAGCGGCCAAGCGCGCACGTCGGAGCCCATCACGCTCACACTGCCGGTACCCGCATCGTACAGACGCGGGATAAGCGAGACGAGCGTGGACTTACCGCTGCCCGTACCGCCGATAATGCCGAGCGTCTTGCCCAGCGGAAGCTCCAGGGTCACATCGTTGACGGCGTTGGCAGCGCCGGTGCCAAAGGAGAAGCTCGCATGGCTCAAGCTCAGCGCAGGGGCCGGAACAGCGCCACCCGCCAGGTCGCTCAGTTCGGGCAGCGCAACCGGCTGATTGCCCTCGTCGGTGATGCTCGGCACGCAATTGAGCACCTCATTGATGCGCGACGCGCTGGCGCTCGCCTTGGTAAAGACAACGACCAGGTTGGCCACGTAGACGATGGAGGTGAGGGTCTGCGTCATGTAGTTCACAAACGCCATGACCTGGCCCTGCGTAAGCTCGCCCACGTTGACCTGGATGCCGCCCACCCACAGGATGGCGCACACGCCCAGGTTCATCACAAGAAACGTGACGGGATTAAGGATTGACGAGAGCTTGCCCACCGCGATGGCGGTATTGGCCTGGTCATCGGCGGCTTGGGCAAAGCGCTCGCGCTCGTGATCTTCGCGTACAAAGGCGCGAACCACGCGGGCGCCCGAAAGCCCCTCGCGGCAAATGAGCGCGATGCGGTCGAGCTTTGCCTGCAGCTGCTTGTAGTACGGAATGCAGCGCGCCATGACAAACCAAAACACCAGGCCAATGGCGGGCGTGCAAATCAAAAAGATCATGCCGAGCTTAAGGTCGATGGCAAGGGCCGCGCACATAGAGCCCACCGCCAAGAAGGGCCAGCGGATGAGCATGCGTACGCCCAGCGCCACAGCGAGCTGCACCTGGTTGACGTCGTTGGTGATGCGGGTGATAAGCGACGGCGTGCCAAAGCGGTCGAGTTCGGCATAGCTCAACTTGTTGATGTGCTGGTAGAGCGCACCGCGGATATCGGTGCCCATGCCCTGCGAGGTGAGCGCCGCCATCTTTTGGCAGACGAGCGTAAACGAGATGCCGATCACAGCCATGGCGCCAAGCAGCATACCGTAGTGGACGACGGCGTTGACATCGTGTGCGCCAATACCCTTATCGATCATCTGGGCAATCACCAGCGGCGTCAGCAGGTCAAAGATCACTTCGATCAGCTTACACGCAGGGCCAATCACCATATACCGGCGAAACTTACCACCAAAACGCCTGAGCAGCTCAATCATGTATAGGCGCTCCCTATCATCATCCACATTCAATTCGAACCATGATAGTACCGCCACCCCAAAAGAAGCGTAAACAACTCGTCATTTCTAACGGGATTCAGTTTTCAGAGGGGTATACGCGCACACCCAGCCAGTGTCGGGTCAACTAGCATGGTATATTTACATTAGTGCTACCAAGTTAGTCGCCGACCCTTGAAATGAGGTGCCGAGATGAACGACATTCTCGCAAGAAGAGCAAGACGAGCAACTGTGGGCATCGCCCTTTCCGCGGCACTTGTCGCGGGAATCGCCCCCGCAACGGCGATGGCGGCGGAAACCAGTTCCCCCACCGGTGCAGTTGCCTTGCAGACGGAAGATGCGGCCGCCGCAAAAGAAAAAGCGTATGCAGCCATGCAGGAAGCGCTCAAAACCCTCGAGGCCGCAAAAGACGCCGCAAGTCCCGAGAAACTTGCGGAAATCGATGATGACATTGCCGCTTTTCAAGAGATCTACGACATGGTGGTGGCGGAAGCCGCCAAACGGAGGGAGCCCCTTCCCGCTATGCAAGCGGACGTCGATGCAGCCCAAGCCAAATACGATGAGGCCCACAACCGGACAAGCGGCCTTCAGGCAGAATTAAATAAGGCAATCGACGACGGAGCTTCTAACGAAACTATTAAGCAGTTGCGAGGTGAGATCATGTCGGCAGAAAGGCGAGAAAAATCTTGTGAAGATGATCTTCACCGCTGCCAACGCCGGCTCGAAAGCCAGGAAAAACGGGTTCAGTATTTCGAAAGTGAGGCAGAGGAAGCCAAAGCCCACATCGATGAGGACGTAGCCAAGCGAGATGCGCTCCTCGGCGATTTGGAAAAGGCGCAAGCGGCCTATGACGATGCCTGCAAAGCATACGAAGAGGCAAAGGCCGCGGCAGACAAGGCCACCTCGCCCGAGATAGCGAAACCGACCGAGACAGTGCCTCCCTCCGGCTCAGCGCA
>CAJLLB010000184.1 GCA_905207425.1 uncultured Collinsella sp. | reverse complement strand
CGGCGGCCGTCGCCCTCGTGCCACGTGGCATTGGGCTTCTCGTCGACGTACATGGCGAGCGTAACGCCCTTGTCGTGGCCGGAGCGCTTCTTGTTGTAGACATGCTCGAGCACGGTGTAGTCGATGCCGTCGGGATCCTCGACCCAGCCATGGGTGTCGGAGCAGGCCAGCACCCTGCCGCCGAGCTGGGAGACCTTCTGGACCGCGTAGATGGCGACGTTACCGGAGCCGTGAACGACGACGTTCTTGCCCTCGAAGGAGTCGCCGCGGCTCTTGAGGTACTCGTCCACAAAGTAGGCCAAGCCGTAGCCGGTGGCCTCGGTACGGGCGAGCGAGCCGCCAAAAGAGAGGCCCTTGCCGGTAAGGACGCCGGTCCACTCATTGGTCAGGCGCTTGTACTGACCGAACAGGTAGGCAACCTCGCGGCCGCCAACGCCCAGGTCGCCGGCGGGAACGTCGGTGTTGGGGCCGATGTGGCGATAGAGCTCGGTCATGAAGGACTGGCAGAAGTGCATGATCTCGTTGTTGGACTTGCCCTTGGGGTCAAAGTCGGAACCGCCCTTGCCGCCGCCCATGGGAAGGGTGGTCAGGCTGTTCTTGAGGATCTGCTCCAGGCCCAGGAACTTGAGCATGCCCAGGGTGACCGTCGGGTTAAAGCGCAGGCCGCCCTTGTAGGGTCCAATGGCAGAGTTGAACTCGACGCGGTAGCCGCGGTTGACCTGAACCTTGCCCTGGTCGTCGACCCAGGGAACACGGAACATGACGATGCGCTCGGGCTCGACGAGGCGCTCAAGCAGGGCGGCCTCCTCGTACTCGGGATGGGCGTCGAGCGCCGGCTGGATGGTGCCGAGAATCTCGGTCGCGGCCTGGATGAACTCAGGCTGCTCGGGATAGCGGGCCTTGAGCTCGTCGAGAACTTTCTGCGTGTAGCTCATGCTTCCTCCAATTGATGGAAAAGAAAAGTGTCGTTCGAGGCGCCCCATGCGCCGCGAGCTTTATCGAGTATGGATAATATCGCACTGTTGCAGCAAAGTTTCGCATAAGCCGACGAGCAGATGTTTCGTTTTGATTACGATGCAGGTAGAGGCGTTTTTGAGCACCCGACGAACAAATCGCGTGTTTCGAAGCTGTTTCGTCCACATGTTCCAAACCACCACAAAGGTGCCTGTCTCCATTGTGGTGGTGTTGGTGGTTAGAGGACGAGCTGATGGTAGTCGGCAGGGGTTATGCGGCCCTCGGTGGCGGCGCGGAAGGCGGCGAGCGCATCGCCCGAGAACGGCATGGCCCAGCACAGGCCGCAACCTGCGGTAATGGAGCCGGGCAAAGGCATAATGCGCCCGGGCACGCCGGCGGCAAGACACAGCTGCTCGCATTCCATCACATCGAAGGTACTGTCAAACGACACGATAATCTTGCGTTCGTGATCAGGGGCATCACCGGACGAGGCCTCGCGGTGCGACTCGCGATACGCAGCCGCCGCTGCCTCTTCCTCGGCCGTATGTCCACAGCCGCCACAGCCGCAGGTGCAAGGCTCGGACCCATCGCAAGTGCAAGGTTCCCCGGTATCGGGGCAAATATCATGTGACACGGCATCTCCCGTCATTGATGTGTGCAGATCTAGGCGAGTAACTCGGCCGCCGCAAACTCCTCGGGCGTATTGACGTTCTCGAAGCAGAGCGTCGAACCCGCGGCCTCAACGATCTGCGGCTCATCCATATAACCAGCCTGAACGCGATTGATCAGGCAGCGAATACGCTGGCGGTCGCAGGCGAGCAGCTCTTGGGCAACCGGCGCACACGCGTCACGGCGCCAGACGGCGCAAAGCGGCTCAATCCCCCGCTCCTCGCGCGGCACGCACACGTCGAGCGCCTCGGCCTCAACACGATCGGCAAGCGCGCCGATGAGTTCCGGCGAGACAAACGGCATATCGCAGGCGACGATCGCCGCGAGCGGCAATCGGGCGGCGGCCAACGAGCTCGCGATGCCGCGCATGGCACCCGCCGGCCCCTCAAGGTCCGACACTATTCGCGGCACCAGACCGCCAAACGCGCGCTGCTCAAGATAGACAAGCTCGCTGGGACGCGAAGTCGTCACGACTAACTCGCCGGCAACTGGCGCCAGCCGACCCAGCACGCGCTCGATGAGCGGCTCGCCGCAAAACGCCATGCGTGCCTTGTCACAGCCCATGCGCGAGGACATCCCGCCCGCCTGGACGACGCAAGAAAGATCGGCCCGTCTTACGGTAGTCATACGGCAAACCACCCCCATCGGCATGCTCAAAACCCGGCACACGAAGCCAAATACCGTCGCCGATAAAGCGGGCGGTACGGCAAACCCGTGCAAAAACAAACAGCGCCTTTGCGGCACGCAGCAAGACCGCGAGCACAAAAGCGCTGGTAGCGTATGGCGGGAACGTATGTGAATCGAACACATCCAAGACGTTTTGCACGCCTCGCAACGGTTTTGAGGACCGCGGAGCCCACCGGAGCCCATCCGTTCCCAAGTGCGGCGGTATTTTACCAAACCGAGCAGCCAATCTAGCGCAGGGACCTCAGGCCACCGGCCTCCTTATCGAGCACCGTAAAGCGTACGGCATCCAGGTGCTCCAAGATGCTGATGGCGCGTTTGCGCGACACGCCCAGGGCCTCGCGCAGCACGCTCGTGGTGGCTGCGCCGCCGGCTGCCTCAA
>CAJLLB010000183.1 GCA_905207425.1 uncultured Collinsella sp. | reverse complement strand
GTTGCAGCCGTTGCGGGGCTCAGCGTCGTTGGGGCGGCGACCCATGGCTTTGGCATCCCCGACTACCTGGACGGCATCCGCGGTTCGCTTGACGACTACACCTGGGATCAGCTGCAGGAGATTTCGCTCAAGATTAAGGCCGCCGAGACCCGTAGCGAGGCACGCGAGATTGCCAAGCGCTATCACCTGCTCGATGCCGATGGGCATATCCCCTATCCGTGTACCAAGCGTGTCACGCTCACCAACGGGCTGCAGGTTGGTGCGCAGCTTGTGGGCATCCGCCACGATGAACTTCTGGACGGGACGGGCAAGGCCGGACTGACGTTTATGTTCGATGCGGGTATTGCCGAGCGCAACGCTGCGGCTGAACCGCCGAGCGCCGGCTGGGCAGATTGCGAGCTGCGGGAATGGCTCAACGGCGACGGCCTTAAGCTGCTGCCCAACGAGTTGCGCGCACTCATCAAATCTGTCAAAAAGATCTCGAATAACGCTGGCGCCGCCAACAGTGCATCGTGTCTGAGCGAGTTGCCCGCAACCCTTTGGCTGCCCGCCATGGTCGAGCTGTGCGGTACGCAACCGCCCGATTCGTTTGTCAAGGACTATCACTACCTGGCAGACATCTACAACGGCGAGGGCAAGGAGTATCAGCTCTTCCGCGAGCTCAAGGTGAGCCCGTATTCCACGAACGAGACGATGGTCCGCCAGTGGAAGGGCAAGGACACCTGCTGGTGGGAGCGCACGGTGAGCCCCGACTCATCGGAGACCGAAGGCACGCTCTATTTGAATCGCGTTGGACACGACGGCGACGTCTTTACGTACGCAACGCCTGCGGACAAGCCAAACAAACGAACCTGTGTGATCCCCGGATTCTGTATCTAGAGAGCGGGCGTCTTGCCGTGACGGGACCCCTCCCCGGCAATTGTCTCGATCTGTAACAGTTAGAGGTCATTTTCCCTGCTAGATGTTACAGATTGAGATGATTGGTTGGGACGGTCCATCGGCCAACCATCCATCCTCATCTGTAACGAAATCTCATATATTATTTCTGTACTGGACACCCCCAGGGGGTATGGGTGTATAGTATCGGCAGGTTAACAATTCCAACACCGAACTACAGAAAGGAGAAGCCATGGCTCAAGATAAGTTCGACGTGGGCGGCATGACATGCGCCGCCTGCCAGGCGCACGTGGACCGTGCCGTGAGCAAGCTCGACGGCGTCCAAAGCGTCGCGGTCAACCTGCTCGCCGGTTCCATGGTGGTCGACTACGACCCCGCGCAGGTCTCCCCCGACGATATCTGCACCGCCGTCGACTGCGCGGGCTACTCGGCCTCACCCGTCGACGCAGGCACCGGTGCCGCCGGCTCAAGCGGCAGCTCGCAGGCTAGGTCTGGCGCCGCCCATATGGAGTCGCCGACCAAAAAGTTGGAGGCCGCCGCCTCTGCCATGCGCACCCGCCTCATCGTCTCGATCATCTTCCTCATCCCACTGTTCTACATAGGCATGGGGCACATGCTCGGCTGGCCGCTGCCCGGCGTCTTCACCGACCACACCCACAGCATGACGCTCGCGCTCACCGAGCTCGTCCTGCTCATTCCCATCGTCTACGTCAACGACGCGTACTTTATCAACGGGTTTAAATCACTCGCGCACGGCGCGCCTACCATGGACGCCCTTATTGCCGTGGGCGCCACCGCCTCCATCGCCTGGTCGCTCTACGCCATGTTCATCATGGCCGACCAATTAGCCGCAGGTCAGGTGCACGAGGCCATGATGACGAGCATGGACAACCTGTATTTTGAGAGCGCCGGCACGATCCTGTCGCTGGTCACCGTGGGCAAATACCTCGAGACGCGCAGCAAGTCCAAGACCGGCGGCGCCATCGAGGCGCTGATCGACCTGACGCCCAAGACCGCGACCGTCGTGGCAGAGGACGGCAGCGAGGCCACCGTCGACGTCGACAGTATCCTTCCCGGCCAGGTCCTGCGTGTGCGCCCCGGCGAGTCCATCCCTGTCGATGGCGTGGTGCTCGAGGGCAGCTCGGCCGTGGACGAGAGCGCGCTCACCGGCGAGTCCATCCCCGTGGAAAAGACCGCCGGCGACACCGTCAACGCCGCCACTGTCAACCGCACCGGCTCGTTTACCTTCCGTGCCACACGCGTGGGCGCCGACACGTCGCTCGCCAAGATTATCCAGCTCGTCGAGGACGCCAACGCCACCAAGGCGCCCATCGCCCGCATGGCCGACAAAGTCGCCGGCGTGTTCGTGCCCGTGGTGTTCGCGATCTCGGCTGTGACCTTTGCGGTGTGGATGGCACTGACCGGCAGCATAAACGAGGCGCTCACCTCCGCCGTGGCCGTGCTGGTAATCAGCTGTCCGTGCGCATTGGGTCTGGCCACGCCCGTCGCCATTATGGTCGGCACCGGCAAGGGCGCCGAGATGGGCATTCTCTTTAAGAGCGCCGAGGCGCTGGAGAACCTGCGCAGCGTGGGCACCGTGGTGCTCGACAAGACGGGCACCGTCACCCAGGGTAAGCCCAGGGTGACCGACCTGTATCCTTTGGGTTCCACCACCACTGAGGAGCTACTCTGTGTGGCCGCCAGTCTGGAAAAGCCCTCGGAACATCCTCTGGGGGCCGCCATCGTGGAGGAGGCCCAGCGCCGGAGCATCCCTCTGGCTCCCGTCTCCGGCTTCCGGGCCGTCCATG
>CAJLLB010000182.1 GCA_905207425.1 uncultured Collinsella sp. | reverse complement strand
TCGGCGACAGCGGCGGCACGCGAGCCGGCAACGTTGTAGACGGCGGTGCCGCAGACGGCGGCCGTAAACGGGTCGGCAGCGCAGGCGTACACAGCCAGCACGCCGCCTTGCGAGCAGCCGCAACCGGTGATCTTGGACATGAGCGGGCTGCCGCCGTGGGACTTGGCCACGGTCATGCCGTCGGTGATCAGGTCGACTTCGCCCGAGACCACAACGGCGCCGCCGGTGTAGCGGGCGAGCGCCACGGCGGCATCGCGGGCGGCGTCTACCGTGTCGGTGGTATCGACACCGCGCACGCGGCTCAGATCGGCCGCCTCGCCCTCAAGACCCCACAGCCCGGCGAGTGCGATGATCTCGGAGGCGTTGCCACGCACGATGGCGGGCTTGTACTGCTTGAGTTCGTTTACCAGCTGGGTGCGCAGGCTACCGATACCCAGGCCCACCGGATCGAGCACCCAGGGCTTGCCGGCGTCGTGTGCCGCCTTGGCCGCGCGGGGAATCGTCTGTTCGTAGATGGGGAAGAGCGTGCCCATATTGAGGTAGATGGCGCCGCCGCCGGCAACGAGCGCCTCGCCCTCGTCGGGCAGATAGACCATGGCGGCCGATCCGCCCACGGCGAGCTGCGCGTTGGCGACAAAGTCGATCGTCACCGTGTTGGTGATGGAGCCGGCCATCGGATTGGTGGCACGAATCTCCTCCACGGCTTTGACCACATTTTGCTTAAGCTGTTCCGAATCAATCACTGCACATGCCTCCTTGGCATAGAAAAGGGGCGCTGTGCATAGACAGCGCCCCTGTAAAGGCGGCATGCTCCCTACGCCAGCATTAACTGACAGGTTCAAAGGATTGGGCCCATTGCCCTCTCAGCCTTGTGGTTTGCACCGCCGGCACTCCCGCATCGAATCTGTTGTTCCCTATACTAGCGCACCTGCCAAAAAGGGACAGGTTTATTTTGGCAGGTAACAACTGGGACTTTGCGTTTTCCCAGATGAAACCTGCCGAAATAAACCTGTCCCTTTTTGGCAGGTCGGTACAATAGATGGGATTAAGAATGACCGAGGGGACCTTATGATCAAACTTGTGCTGACCGATATGGACGATACACTGATTCCAGCCGGGCATGACGGCGCCAGCGACTACGCCATTGAGGGTATTCATGCCATGCAGGCGGCGGGTTTGCACTTTGGGCCGGTTTCGGGTCGTCAGCCGTCCGCGATGGGCTGGATGTTCAAAAACCGTTCCGAGTGTTATTCGACCGGTGCGTTCTGTAACGGCCAGGTGATGTTTGTCGACGGCGAAGTAGTCGCCTCGCGCGCAATCGATAACGATGCTCTGATGCGCTTAGCCGATTATTTTGAACAGGAGACCGACGATACGTATTTGAAGGTCTACCGTCTGGGTGATGACTTTTGGAATAACGATGCCTATTGCGTGACAAGCGATCCCGAGCGTGTGCGTCGCGCCATGAAGTCAGGCGGCAACGCGTGGCTCAAGGGCGAAGAGGCTCCCTGTCGTCCTGTCGTTGACGATGCCCCGGTATACAAGGCGAATATCTGGAGTGCCCGTTCGCGCGAGGAGCTCGCCGAGCTGCGCGAGCGTGTTGCCGCTGAGGTGCCGGAACTCTCGCTTGTGTTTCCCAACAACCGCGTGCGCCTGTTCGACGTTCTTCCGACCGGCTGGGACAAGGGCTGCGCTGCGCTGGAGCTGGCGCGTGCTTTGGGCCTGACGCCCGACGAGGTGGCCGTATTCGGCGATTCCGATAACGATTTGCCCATGATCGATGCCGTTCCCAACTCCGTTGCAGTCGCCAATGCCAACGAGGCCGTCACGGCTGCCGCACGCTGGCATATCGGCGCTGCGGCAGATGATGCGGTTGCCGGGGCTCTGCATCAGATTGCCGCCTGCGCCGCGACGGGGGAGATGCCGTCGTTTATGAGCCAAATGGACGCGGCAGGTTTTGGCGTCACGAACGTCTAGGGAGAAGGCTATGAAGCTTCAGCAGCTCAGATATGTTGTTAAGGTTGCCGAATGCGGTAGCATCACCGAGGCCTCGCGCCGGCTCTTTGTGTCGCAGCCTTCGATTACCGCGTCGATCCGCGATCTCGAAAACGAGATGGGTGTGCATATCTTTGAGCGCACCAACAAGGGTGTCATTGTGTCCGAGGAAGGCGAGACCTTCTTGGGGTACGCGCGCCAGGTGCTCGACCAGGCCGACCTGCTCGAGGGCAAGTACAAAGGTACGTCCGAGCAGGTGCCGCACTTTAGTGTGAGCTGCCAGCATTATTCCTTTGCCGTTAATGCGTTTGTCGATGTGATCCGCGAGTTCGATGCCGCGCGCTACGACTTTACCCTGCGCGAGGAGCAGACCCACGAAATTATCGAGGATGTCGCGCATATGAAAAGCGAACTCGGCATCCTGTATCTGTCGGAGCACAATCGCGAGGTCATCGAGCGCATGCTTGCCGCCAACGAGCTCGTGTTCGAAGGGCTCTTCTGCGCCACGCCGCATGTCTTCGTCTGCGCCGACCATCCGCTGGCGGGCCGCTCCAGCGTGACGCTCGAGGATCTGGAAGACTACCCGTTCCTGTCCTACGAGCAGGGCAGCTACAACTCGTTTTACTATTCCGAGGAGCTGACCTCGACGTTCGAGCGTCGCAAAAATATCCGCGTGCGCGACCGTGCGACGTTGTTCAATTTGGCCATGGGCCTCAACGGCTACACGGTATGCTCGGGCGTGATCAGCCACGAGCTCAACGGCCCCGGCATTATCTCGATTCCGCTCGACGTGGACGAGTACATGGAGATTGGCATCATCACGCGCAAGAACACGACGCTCAC
>CAJLLB010000181.1 GCA_905207425.1 uncultured Collinsella sp. | reverse complement strand
CCACGGTCGTCACGGCCGCCGCGAGGACCGCGGTCCTCGTCCAGGCCCATGGCGACAAGCGGAGCGATAACCTTATCGAGAGCGGCCATCAGCTCGGTGGCCTCCTCGTAAGAAAGCTCGGGCAGGAGCTTCTCCTTCTTGTTGGCAAGCTCGACCAGGCCCTCAGCGGCATCCTCGGCAGCGAAGACGACGATCTTGCGCATATCGCCCTCGGCGTCGTCGATGCGGCCGACCAGATCGGCAGCCTCGGCCTCGGCCATCAGACCATCGAGCTCACGGAGGCGCATGCCCAGCAGGTCGGACATTTCCTTCTGCTCCATCTTGGGCTTGAGGTCAAGAAGCTTGATGGCGCGCTCGATGTTCGCCATGCGCTCGGCCTTGGCCTCCTCCTCCTTGGAAATAGCAAAGCGACGGCTACGCAGCAGGCGGGCGGCCTTCTGCATCTTGTCCATCAGCTCTTCGTCATCGTAATCAACGGCGGCCTCGACAACCTCGGCCTCCTCCTCGGCGGAAACCTCGTCAGCAGCCTCAACCTCGGCAGCTTCGGTCTCCACGGTCTCGACTGCCTCGACCTCGGCAGCCATGGTCTCGTTCTCGGTCTCGTTCATGATCTCTTCGTTCTCGGACATGAGACTCCTTCTTGGCCCTCTCGGGCATCATCGCCCCATTCGCGGGGCCCGTCGCGCACTCTTTGCGCTTTGAACATTCATGCCTCTCGGCAAAACGTCCATTAGTTTATGGTGTCGCCATCCAATCTAGCTGCAGAATCTATGTGCACACATTAATGCGACATGTGCGACTCGCGACGAGCGTACACCAGCGACGCCACGAACCCGACCGCGGCAATTACAGCCGCCACACGCACGGCAGCTGCAAATCCAATCGCCTGGGCAACGTCCGTCGCAACGCCAGCGGCGCCGGCAGTCGCCGCAGAACTCGAAAGCAGACCGATAAACAGCGACGGGCCAAACGATGCGGCAATCATGTTCCACGTGTTAAGCAATGCCGTTCCGTAAGGATGTTCAGCGGCAGGCAGCGTCTCCAAGCCGGCCGTTTGCGAGGGGCTCAGCACCAAACCGACTCCGGCATACACCACAACGGTCAGCGCCACGACGACGCCGATGTTCATACTTGCCGCCGTCATCGAGATGGCAGTCTGCCCCACGGCAATCAGGGCAAAGCCGACCGGCAGCAGCGGCCATGCGCCACGGGCGTCCATCACGCGTCCGCCCACAATCGAGGTCACGGCGTTGCAGGCAATCGCCGGCAAAATGAGCAAGCCCGCAATAAGTGCGGTCATGCCGTATGCGCCCTCAAAATAGAGCGGCAACAAAACGCTCATCGAGAACGTCGTCATCATCGACACCACCACAAGCAGGCACGCGGGCCAAAAACGAACGCTCGCCATGGGACGCACGTTAAGCACCGGATGCTCGAGCTTGAGCTGACGGGCCGCAAACAGGCCGAGCAGCACAATGGCGGCGAAAAGCGCCACGATGCCGGCAATCGGATTGGTCGAGAACTCGCCTACGGAATACACGAATGCCGTAATGCCGGCGGCGAGCAAAACAACCGACAGAATATCAAGCGTGGTGCTCGAGCGCTCTCCGACATTCTGAACAAGCTTAACGCCCGCCGCAGCGACCACAATGCCGCCCACCAGCGGCACTACGAACACCGCCCTCCAGCCGAACAACGTGCACATAAGACCGCTGATTACGGGTCCAAACGCCGGCCCTAGCGTAATGCAGGCACCGCCCAGGCTAAGATACAGACCGAGCTTCTCGCGCGGGGCGCAAGACAGCACCACGTTCATCATGAGCGGAAACAAGATGCCCGATCCCGCAGCCTGCAAAATACGACTTGGTAGCAAAACGCTAAACGACGGAGCGATCAGACACAGGACTTCGCCGGCGACCATACATCCGCATGCGAAAAACAACAGCTTGCGCGTCGAGAAACGGCCGGACAGGAAGGCCATGATGGCCGTAAAGATCGACGTCACGATCATGTAGCCCGAAACGAGCCACTGCGCCGTGGTGGCACTCACCGAAAAGGCTGCCATAATGTCGTGCAACGCCACGTTAATGATGTTCTCGTTAAACGCGGCAACAAAGGCTGCAATATACATTACGACGAGAATCGCCGCAGTGGCCGATGGCGTTGCTTGAACTTGTTGCTGAGATTTGCTCCCCATGCATTTCCTTCCTCTTGGAACGACAGTCGCATCGCCCCAGAGGAGCAGTCCAGGGCGAAAAATGAGCCCTAGACTTACGCCAGACGCCGTACACGACGAATCTGGCAACATGGTCCAACGTCAAAAGATTGTAACGCGGACGCGCAGCTTTCCTTCCGCGCTATTATTAAAAGTCCACGAAAGCATAAGACATGAGGAGCCCGCCATGATTAAGCCCATCATGAAATCCGAGTTCTTTTTGCGCCTGCCTTCCGAAGACGCGGGGCCCGACGATGCCGCGACCGGGCAGGACCTCCTGGATACACTCCACGAGCATGAGCACGAGTGCGTGGGGCTCGCCGCCAACATGATCGGTGTGCGCAAACGCATCATCTGCGTAAAGGACGGCAACAGGGCGCTCCTGATGTACAACCCTCAAATTCTTGAACAGGTCAATGCCTATCAGACGAGCGAAGGATGCCTCTCGCTGATCGGCGAGCGTCCCTGCACCCGCTATCGCCGCATTAAGGTTGAGTATTTGGACGAGAACTTCGTTCACCGCATCAAAAACTTCTCGGGCTACACCGCCGAGATCATCCAGCACGAAATCGACCACTGCAACGGGATTGTTATTTAGTTCCGCCGTTCTACCGAACGGCGGACCA
>CAJLLB010000180.1 GCA_905207425.1 uncultured Collinsella sp. | reverse complement strand
GTGCGGCGAGGGCTTCTTGCGTCCTGCGGAGTGCGCCGGGAGGGAACTTGTTCTCTGCCCTGCGGGTTCGGCGATGTCACAACGGGCAATGATTAATCTGAATAAAGATGGTGCGCGGCCTTTTAGGCTGCGCTTTTGCTTTGCTTCGCGCCATGTGGGGGCGGTGGCGACGTGCATTTTTGCGAGTATTCTGCAGTCGAAGGTCCCTGCATACCGATCTCGGGCAAAAAATCGGGAGTTCTCGATGTTTTCTACGAATGATGGGCGGGGTTATGGGCTGGCAGCGTTTGATTTGCAGGGATATTCGCGGTCTTTGGCATTTATCGTGGCGCCCGAAGCTCTTGGTTATGTTGAATACTCCTAAAAATGCACGACGCTTAGAGGGGGACCTTCGCGAAAAAGGAAACCGCCCCGTCGAAGTATGCATTCGACGGGGCGGTTTATGCATTTGGCCGATTAAGGATGCGCTGTCAAACTACTAGAACTTGACGGTCGGGGCCTGGCGGGCTGCTTCGGCGGCCTCGAAGCCCTGGCGCTCCTTAAACTGGAAGATGCCGGCAAAGATGACAGCCGGGAACGTCTGAATGGCGTTGTTGTAGCTGAGCACGCAATCGTTGTAGCTCTGGCGTGCATAGCTAATCTTGTTCTCGGTATCCTCGAGCGATGCCTGCAGCTGCGTAAAGTTGGTGTTTGCCTTAAGATCGGGATAGGCCTCGACCACAGCGAAGAGCTGGCGCAGTGCGCCGGTCAGCACGTTGTCGGCTTCCATCTTGGCCTCGGGCGTGGTGGCCTTGACGGCGGTGTTACGCGCGCTGATCACGGCGGAGAGCGTCTCCTGCTCGTGCTTGGCGTAGCCCTTGACGGTCTCGACCAGGTTGGGGATCAGGTCGTTGCGGCGCTGCAGCTGCGTATCGATGTTCTGCCAGGCGTTATCGATGCGGTTACGCTTGGTGACCATGTTGTTGTAGATGCCGGCGATGGCGCAGACAATCACAATGACAACAACGATGCCGATGATGACGGTAATCATGATGTCTCCGTTTCGAATGGCCGCGGCGGCATGCGCCAGCTGCCGTTGGTATAACGCTACTAGTATACCCGCAACGTTTTGCCGTGCCGAACTTTCCGGCAAGCGTTATGTTTTCGGCGGGGTCGGCACCGGGGCAAAGCGCGCGAGGTACAGGTGTAAGATATGCGACAGATTGACGAGTGTTGTCTTTGCCCTGAGGATGGCGATACCAGTGGACCTTCGCATTAAGAAAACCTACCGTGCCCTGTTCGATGCCTTCACCGAGCTTCTCGAGGAGCATCGTTTTGAGGACCTGACGGTTGCCATGCTGTGCGACCGCGCCATGATTCGCCGCACGACGTTCTACAAGCACTTTCGCGACAAGAACGATTACTTTGCCTTTTATATCGATGAGCTCATGTCGGGCTTGCCGCAAAAACAGCCCGATGAGGCCGGCGCGGTATCTGCCGAGGACGTGCGCGCGCTTCGGCACGCGATTTTGGACGATGCCATGGATTTGATTCTGGCGCACGAGCAGCTCATGGATAACATTTTGGCAAGCAGCATGTCGGGCATGTTGACCAACGTTATTTGCGACCGTATTGCCCGCTCCATCCGCGAGCGTGTGATGAACGTGCTTGCCGAGGATGCCCTGGCCCCCGTGTCACTCGAGACGACGTCTGAGTTTGTCGCCGGCGGTATTATTCGACTTTTCACGATATGGTGGGAATCGGGCCACGATCTTGAGCGTCGACCTGAGATAGCCGACGTGGTCGATGCACTGTTTGAGCGGACCATGACACCGGTGCATCACTAAAAGTGGCGGAGAGAGGGGGATTCGAACCCCCGGAACGCTCTCGCGCTCAACGGTTTTCAAGACCGCCGCATTCAACCGCTCTGCCATCTCTCCGTGAGTCGTAATGATAGCATCGTTTTGAATTTGCAACAGGGAAGGCGAACGATGACGATCACCGAAATCGACGAGAAGTTCATGCGCGAGGCGCTGGCGGAGGCGCGAGCCGCCGCGGCGGTGGGCGAGGTGCCCATCGGAGCCGTAGTGGTGCGCGACGGTGAGGTCGTCGCGAGGGCGCACAATCGGCGCGAACTCGACCAGGACCCTTCGGCTCATGCCGAGTTTGCGGCCGTGTGCGCCGCTGCCCAGGCGCTTGGCCGCTGGCGCCTTTTCGACTGTACGGTTTATGTGACGCTGGAACCCTGCTGCATGTGCGCGGGCCTTATGGTCAACGCGCGCGTGGGGCGCTGCGTGTATAGCGCGGCTGATGCCAAGGCCGGCGCGCTGGGTTCGCTGTATGACCTCAATGTCGATTCGCGCCTGAACCATCGGTTTAACGTGACGGCTGGGGTCCTGGCGGATGAATGCCGCGAGCTGCTGAGTAGCTATTTTGGCGGTCTGCGCAGAGCGGGCGGCGCTGATTGCGGTTGTGGGGCCGATCTTGAAGCACACGCCGCTCACGCCGTAGCGCTTGCGGGTGCCGGTGAGGATGCTGGCACGGCGGTTGACTTTGGTCCTGCGTGCCGCCGACCCCGCCGTGTGCTGTTGGCGATCGACTCCTTTAAGGGCAGCGTTTCGAGCGCGCAGGCGGAGGCGGCGGTTGCCGAAGGCATGCGCCGTGTGTGGCCCGATGCCGAGGTGCGCGCGTTGCCGCTGGCGGATGGCGGCGAGGGAACGCTCGATACCGTTGCCGCCTGCGGTGGCGAGCTTGTGGCCTGCGAGGTTGCAGGCCCCTTTGGCGAGCGTGTGCCTGCCCGGATGTTAGTGGACGGCGAGCACGAGTCGGTTGTTATTGAGATGGCCGAAGCAGCAGGCATCGGGTACTCACCTTGCACGGAATCGGCGGCGCTGGCTGCTACAACCTATGGCGTGGGCGAGCTGATGCTCCGTGCAGCTCGTGTCGGGGTAAAGACTATCTATATTGGCTTGGGCGGCAGGGCCACCAACGA
>CAJLLB010000179.1 GCA_905207425.1 uncultured Collinsella sp. | reverse complement strand
GCGGCGGTCGAGCCAAAAGACAGACTGGGAAGAGGGTCGATGTGAGCGCAAGCTCCCATCGACCCTTTCCTTGCCAAAGTCTGGAGTGGATTTGACACACGTGAAACGGGGTTAGGGGGGCCACTACGACGGCCCCCCTAATAGTGCCGTGTGCCGTGTGCCGAATCGCAGGTAGATTGAGGGGTGGTTCGGAGGGGCGAAGTCCCTCCGTTCGGCGCTCGCGCCGATGGCCCGAGGGCCGTGAGCGAAGCCGCGAACGGGCAAGGGCTGGGGGGTCTCGGGGGGAACGCCCGAGCGGGTGCAGGGGTGTCCCCTGCCACGTCCTTAGCGGAGCTAAGGTCTAACGTGCTAGACTTTAGGCGACTAAAATCTGACGCAAGGCGGTTCTGACATGGCACACATAGCGAAGTACAAGGCAACCTCGGTCGGTCACATGCTTGCCCACTACAGGCGCGACGAGTCCAGTCTGGGTCGCGACAACATCGACCCGAAGCGCGTGAAGAACGACATGGTCGTTGCCCACTACACCAACAAGGACGGGAAGCTCGTTGTGGGGCGCGTGGTGCCCCGTGAGGGCGAGCCGAACTGGGGCACGGTGGAGCGGCGCATAGAGCGCGTGAACGAGGCCCAGAAGGCCGCAGGGAAGCGCGCAACGCGCAAGGACGCGGTGGTTATGGCCGACGTGGTGGTGACGCTTCCCGATAACGTCCGCAAGGGCGATGAGGATAGGTTCTTCCGTCTCACGTACTGGTACCTGTCGAACAAGTTCGGCATCGACAACATGATGGGCGGCTACGTTCACAAGGACGAGGTGCTTAAGGACGGCACGCCCGCCCGCGACCACATGCACGCGCCGTTCACGCCGATTCTGGATGGGCGCTTCAACTACAAGCAGATGTGCCCGCGCTCGTTCTACCAGTCGATGCACAAGGAGCTTGGGGACTATCTGGAAAGGTGTCTGGGCTACCGCCCAGAGGTCGAGCTTGGCGAGGATACGCGGGCGCGGCGCGTGTACACCGACAAGTCGGTGGATATCGACAGGGTGCGCGGTGCCGTGGACAAGGCCGTCGTGGAGCCTGCGCAGCAGGAAGCAGAGCGAATCGTTGCAGCTGCACGTGCGCAGGCTGCGACGATCGTGCGCGATGCCGAGATGCGCAAGGCAGAGCTTGTGACGCAGATTGCCGACAAGGAGGGAGACCTAGCCGAGCTGGACAGCCGGCTCTCGGACGTGCGCATGGACATAGAAGACGAGCAAGACCGATTGGAGTGCCTTCGGCAACGAGCGGGAGGAGTTGCGCGGGACGTTGAGGAGCTTCGACCCATCGCTGCCGAGGTTCGGGGCTGGGAAGCTGCGGGAAAAGCTGAGCGCGGCACAATCCTCGATTCAATCGCTGCTCGATGCGCAGGAGCGGCGAGAGCAGCTAGAGCGGCAATTGAGGAGCTTGGAGACCGCATCTGGGCGCTGATGCGTCCCAGGAAGGCGCAGCGCGGCGAGCGCAGCCCTGATGACGTGATGAGGGAAGCAACGGAAGCCGCGCGCGCGTCGGAAGCGTTGGGCCGTAACCATGTCGCGCCGACGAACAGCAGGTCGCGCGGGCAGGCTCGGTGAAACGTAAACTATAGTTTACGTTTTCGGAGTCCATGATTGTGGACTCTACCAGCGGTTTGTTTGGCAAAAAAAGAAACCCGCCCGCCGTTAAGACGGGCGGGTGGGCTTACAATGGTGGCCACAGGTGAAGGGATGGCCGTCCCGACACCGCCGACACGAGGTAGCAGCTCGCATCAACACCACCTGCAATTATACGTGCAATACGTATCAGGGGGCAGGAATTCGAGACGTTACCTCCCAAAAAAAACGGGAGGTTTTCTTTTTTATGGCAACCGAAAGTAAACAAATTGATGGGGTCGTGGATGACCCCGAGAACGGCGGCTTGAAATCCGGCCCTTGTCTAATAGCCGGATTTCATGCACTTTCGTGCACTTCCCCTAGCTACTACAACCCCTATAGGGGTGTAAATAAAAATACGCTGTCGGTCGATATGGTTCGACTTTCTCTTACCTTCAAGGGTGACCGTGGCGAGTGGTTGAGCCGCAAGGGAGCGCAGCTCACAGACTGCGACGAGATGAGCGCTTGGACGTCGAAAATCAGGCCGGGCGGGTGGTATGAGCTGTGGAGTTTCGCTTTGGGCGGCAGCTCGGTCGCGCTCGGCATCGGATTTATGGAACCGTCCTGCAAAGTCAACATGCACAAGGGCTTTATCGAGTTCAACCCGAACAAGGTTGCTGGCGATAAAAGGTTCCACGGACTTCTTAAGACGCTTGGGACGTGTGTGTCCAAGGCTCGTCTCAAGCGCTTTGACCTCGCCTACGACATTCCGGTGAGCCGCTACGACTGCCGCTTGAGCAAGGACAGGCGCATGTACAAGTCCGTCATATCGAATGGCATCACGGAGTATCTGGGGGTCAAGAACACGCCAGCATACGTCAAGGTCTACGACAAGGCCGCCGAGCTGCATCTTGATACGGACAAGGTGCAGCTGACGCGCATCGAGATGACTTGTGATGGCGAGTGGACTGCGGAGCAGCTTGAGGAGCACTGGCCGCAGGTGCACGCGTGGCACAGTGAATCTGGGACAAAGGATTACATTCGCGTGATTGGAATCATGCTGGCCGAGAAAGCCGAGAGAAACGAGGACGTTGAGACGCTCATCAATATGCTTGGACGCACCAGCCGGCCAAAGGTACGCGAGTACCTGCGCACGCCGTGCGTGAAGCTGCCGGATGGAGCTGCCGCCCTGCTGCTGGCGGAAGCGAAAAGCTGGTGCGGCGCGGTAGTCGGGTCAATGTAGCAGGCGGTGACTACGGGGCGGCGTGTTCCGCGCTCGCGCGGATCTAAGCCGACTCGTTCACCGGCTGCGGAATTGACGCGGCGGTCGAGCAACAAAACCAGACTTGATTGAGGGTCGATGACGCACTGCG
>CAJLLB010000178.1 GCA_905207425.1 uncultured Collinsella sp. | reverse complement strand
GCCGTCATCGGCGAGCGCATCAACCCCACCGGCAAAAAGCGCCTGCAGCAGGCCCTGCGCGACGGCGACCTGGACTACGTCGTGAGCCAGGGCATCAGCCAGCAGGAACAGGGCGCCGACATCCTGGACGTCAACGTGGGCCTGCCCGAGATCGACGAGGTCAAGATCATCCAACAGGCCACCGAGCAGCTCCAGGGCTCCACGCTGCTGCCGCTGCAGATCGACTCCACCGACCCCGCAGCCGTCGAGGCCGCCGTGCGCCGCTACGCCGGCAAGCCCATCATCAACTCGGTCAATGGCAAGCAGCAGATCATGGATGAGATCTTTCCGCTGGTCGCCCACTACGGCACCAACGTTGTCGGCCTTACGCTCGACGAAGGCGGCATCCCCGATACCGCCGAGGCCCGCTTCGCCATCGCCGAGCACATCGTGGCCGAGGCTGCCCGTTACGGCATCGGACCGGACCGCATCCTCATCGACTGCCTGGTCATGACCGCCTCGACCAACCAGCGCCAGGCCGAGCAGATCCTGCGCGCCATGTCCCTGTGCAAGGAGCGCCTGGGCGTCAAATGTGCGCTCGGCGTGTCGAACATCAGCTTTGGCCTGCCTGCCCGCCCGCTGCTGGGTTCGGTCTTTTTGGCCGCCGCCTTTGGCGCGGGCCTGGACGCCCCCATCATGAACCCGGGCTCCAAGCGCTTTATGGATACCGTCTACAGCTATCGCGTCCTGAGCGTTGAGGACGAGGGCTCGACCGGATACATCGAGCGCTATGCCGGCTGGACCGATCCGTACAAGATCGCCGCCAACCCGGCAGCTGCTCAGGCAGTATCGACCGACGCTGTGCCCGCTGCTGGCACCGCCGGCACCGACGGCAACGACGGCCCGATTCGTCGCATGGTCGTCTCGGGCCGCAAAGGCGAGATCGCTGCCGAGACCGAGCGCCTGCTGGCCGACCACGACGCCATGGACCTCATCAACAATCACTTTATCCCCGCCCTCGACGAGGTGGGTGTCCTCTTTGACCAGGGCAAGTTCTTCCTGCCGCAGCTCATGGCCTCGGCCGAGGCCGCGCGCGTGGGCTTCGACACCATCAAGCGCCTGATGCCCGCCGGCGAGATCGCCGACAAGGGCAAGATCTGCGTGGCCACCGTCAAGGGCGACATCCACGATATTGGCAAGAACATCGTCAAAATGCTGCTCGATAACTACGGCTATACCGTCTTTGACCTAGGCCGCGACGTCGATCCGCAAGAAGTGCTCAAGACCGTCAAGGAGCGCGATATCAAGCTCGTCGGCCTCTCGGCGCTTATGACTACCACGGTCGTCGCCATGGAGGAAACCATCAAGCTGCTTCATACCGAGGTGCCAGGCGTCAAGATCATCGTGGGCGGCGCCGTACTCACCCCCGAATACGCCAAGCAGATCGGCGCGGACTACTACGCCAAGGACGCCGCCGAGAGCGCGCGCATCGCCGAAGAGGTCTTTGGGCAGTAACACAACGGAAACAACCGAGCACCAAAACGTGCCGCATGCGCCACTTGGCACGTGCAGCACGTTAGAATAGATAAGATTATGCTCGTTTTGGCAGATAGGAGCGCAAGGATGGCGATCACGCCCGCAGAAATCGCGGAAACCCGCGGCATGGTTGAGGAGCAGAACCTCGACATCAGGACCATCACCATGGGTGTTTCGCTCATGGGTTGCGGTGACGAGAACCTCGACCGCATGTGCACGAAGATCTACGACCACGTGACGCACACGGCTGAGCATCTGGTCGAGACCGCCGAGAACCTCGAGCGCGAGTACGGTATCCCCATCGTCAACAAGCGCGTTTCCGTCACCCCGGTGGCGCAGATCGCCGCGTGCTGCAAGGATGAGGACCTCACCCCTATCGCGCATGCCCTCGACCGCGCGGCCGAGACGCTCGGCATCGATTACCTGGGCGGCTTCTCTGCACTCGTCCAGAAGGGCATCGGCGACGCCGACCGCCGCGTCATCCAGTCCATCCCCCAGGCGCTCGCCACCACGAGCCGCGTTTGCTCCAGCGTCAACGTCGCCAGCCTGCGCGCCGGTATCAACATGGACGCCGTGCTCATGGCCGCCCAGACCATCATCGATGCTGCTAAACTCACGGCCGACCAGGATTCCGTCGGCGCTTCCAAATTTGTCTGCTTTGCCAACATGGTCGAGGACTCCCCGTTTATGGCGGGCGCCGTCCACGGCGGTGGCGAGGCCGACGCCGTCATCAACGTAGGCGTCTCGGGCCCCGGCGTTATGGCCGCAGCCCTGGAAACGCTGCCCGATTCCGCATCGATGATGGAAGTCGCCGAGAAGATCAAGCAGACCGCCTTTAAGATCACCCGTGCCGGCGAGCTCATGAGCCGCGAGGCCGCCCATCGCCTGGGTGTCCATCGCCATTTTGTGGTTCGGCATCGGCGAATTCTCCAAGGTCTTCATCATCATCATCGGCACCTTCGTGCCCTGCCTGCTGAACGCTTACAACGGCGTGCGCCTGGTGGACCCGGACCTGTACGACGTCATCCGCGTTTTCGTCGCCGACGATGAGCTCCGCATAATTGACTAATGGTGCCCAGAATATGCCGTAGAGTTCGTTGAAAGCCGTGCGTTCGCCCTTCTTCAATCGTTCGATCAGTATCGATTCCTCTGCCTTCATTGGTCTAAAATCCTTACAAATATAATACTATTCCGCCATACTGCAAGAGGGGAGGGACTCTTCGCGGGACGGCGGGAGCACCGTTGTTTTGATCGGGGCGGTGGTTTCGGCCAAAGGGGGCGCCGAAACAGTATACCTGTCGATGGTGGAATCGGGATTCGGACTCGAAGGAGTGCAGTTGCGGATTGTCGGGAAAGGGCGTTCGGAACGGATACGGGATTTTCACGGGAATCGAAAAAAATATCCTGCTGACGAATCAGCAGGATATCTGGTGCCCAGGACAGGAATCGAACCTGCACGCCTTGCGGCACACGCACCTGAAACGT
>CAJLLB010000177.1 GCA_905207425.1 uncultured Collinsella sp. | reverse complement strand
AAGCGTACCGGGCCTCGTTCATCAGGAACTCCTGATAACCGCCCGCGGGCTCCTTGGAATCGAGCGAGAACTTCTTGCCGGCAGCAGCCTCGGGGTTGAAGCGGAAGAGGTTCCAGTAACCGCACTCGACAGCCTTCTTCATCTCGGCCTGGCAGTTCTGCATGCCACCCTTCTTGATGGAGTGCATCTCGCAGGGGCTGTAGCCGATGATGAGGGACGGGCCGTCGTAGGCCTCGGCCTCGTGAATGGCCTTGAGGGTCTGAGCCGGGTTGGCGCCCATGGCAACCTGTGCCACGTAGACGTAGCCGTAGCTCATGGCGATCTCGGCCAGAGACTTCTTCTTGGTCACCTTACCGGCAGCGGCGAACTGAGCGACCTGGCCCAGGTTCGAGGCCTTGGAGGCCTGACCGCCGGTGTTGGAGTAGACCTCGGTGTCGAAGACGAAGACGTTGACGTTGTGGCCGGAAGCCAGGACGTGGTCCAGGCCACCGAAGCCGATGTCGTAGGCCCAGCCGTCGCCGCCGAAGATCCAGAAGGACTTCTTGGTGAGGTAAGCCTTGTCGGCGAGGATTGCCTTGGAAGCGTCGCAGCCGCACTTCTCGAGCTCGGCAACGTAGGCAGCGGCAGCAGTCTTGGAGGCCTCGGCGTCGTTGACGGAGTCGATCCAAGCCTGACCGGCGGCCTTGAGCTCATCGGACGGACCATCGGCAGCGATGATGTCCTGGGTAGCGGCGATCAGCTTGTGCTGAACGGCCTCATAGCCAACGGCCATGCCCAGACCGTGCTCGGCATTGTCCTCGAACAGGGAGTTGTTCCACGCCGGGCCGTGACCGTCCTTGTCCTTGCAGTAAGGAGCGGTGGCGGCGGGGTTACCCCAAATGGAGGAGCAGCCGGTGGCGTTGGAAATGAACATGCGGTCGCCGGCGACCTGGGTCACCAGACGTGCATAGGCGGTCTCGGCACAGCCGGCGCAGGAGCCAGAGAACTCCAGGTAGGGCTGCTTAAACTGGCTGCCCTTGACGTTGGCCGCGATGAGCTCCTTCTTCTCGGAGACGTTCTCGA
This sequence comes from uncultured Collinsella sp., assembly GCA_905207425.1. Taxonomy (GTDB): domain Bacteria; phylum Actinomycetota; class Coriobacteriia; order Coriobacteriales; family Coriobacteriaceae; genus Collinsella. The sequence goes on along the minus strand of CAJLLB010000177.1, from coordinate 1,951 downwards.
CCATGTAGTCCCAAACGGGCTGCTGGTCCATCTCCTGCTCGGTGGGAACCATCTCGAGGGCGCCCTTGGGGCAGACCTTGACGCAGTTGGTGCAACCCATGCAGTCGAGCGGGGACACAGCCATGGTGAACTTCATGCCCTTGGCCTTGGGGCCCATGGCGTCGAGCGTGCGGGTAGCCTCGGGCGCGGCGGCAGCCTCGTCCTCGGTCATCGCGAACGGACGGATGGTGGCATGCGGGCACACATAGGCGCACTGGTTGCACTGGATGCACTTGGTCTCGTCCCAGTGGGGAACGACCACGGCGACGCCACGCTTCTCGTATGCGGAAGCGCCCAGCTCAAACTGGCCGTCGGCGCAACCGACGAAGGCGGAAACAGGCAGGCTGTCGCCGTCCATGCGATCGATGGGCTCGAGCAGGTTCTTGACCTGCTGGGCGATAGCGGACTTGGCCTCCTCGGAGAGCTCGACGGGAGCGGCGTCCTCGGCGGTAGCCCAGTCGGCCGGAACCTCGAACTTACGGAAAGCGGTAGCGCCGGCATCGATGGCCTTGTGGTTGGCGTCGACGATAGCCTGGCCCTTCTTCATGTAGGACTTGGTAGCCGCGTCCTTCATGTACTGCAGGGCGTCCTCGGCGGGCAGGACCTTGGCCAGCGCGAAGAAGGCGGACTGGAGCACCGTGTTGGTGCGCTTGCCCATGCCGACCTTAGCGGCCAGGTCGATAGCGTCGATCAGGTAGACGTTGACGTTGTTGTTCGCGATGTAGCGCTTGGCCACGGCGGGCATGTGCTCGGCGAACTCCTCGTCGCTCCACTGGCAGTTGACCAGGAAGGTGCCGCCCGGCTTGACGTCGCGGACCATCTTGAAGCCCTTAACGATGTAGCTGGGGTTGTGACAAGCGACAAAGTCGGCCTTGGTCACGTAGTACGGCGAACGGATCGGAGAATCACCAAAGCGCAGGTGCGAGACGGTGACGCCGCCGGTCTTCTTGGAGTCGTACTGGAAGTAGGCCTGAACGTACTTGTCGGTGTGATCGCCGATGATCTTGATCGAGTTCTTGTTGGCGCCGACGGTACCGTCGCCACCCAGACCCCAGAACTTGCACTCGATGGTGCCGGGGGCTGCGGTGTTGGGCGCATCCTCGGCCTCGGGCAGGCTCAGGTTGGTCACGTCATCGACAATGCCGATGGTGAACTCGCGCTTGGGCTCGTCCTTCTTAAGCTCCTCGAAGACAGCGAACGCGGACGCGGGAGGCGTGTCCTTGCTGCCCAGGCCATAACGGCCGCCGACGACCTTGATGCCCGTCTTGCCAGCCTCGTAGAGAGCGGAGACGACGTCCTGGTAGAGCGGCTCGCCGATAGAACCCGGCTCCTTGGTACGGTCCATGACGGCGATCTTCTGGACGGTCTCGGGGAGAACGTCGACGAAGTGCTTGATGGAGAACGGACGGAACAGACGAACCTTGACCAGGCCGACCTTCTCGCCGTGAGCGTTGAGGTAGTCGATGACTTCCTCGAGCACGTCGCAGAAGGAGCCCATGCACACGACGACGCGGTCGGCATCGGGAGCGCCGTAGTAGTTGAACAGGCCGTAATCGGTGCCGAGCTTCTCGTTGATCTTCTTCATGTAGCCCTCGACGACGGCAGGGAGCTCGTCGTAGACCTTGTTGCAGGCCTCGCGGTTCTGGAAGAAGATGTCGCCGTTCTCGTGGCTGCCGCGGGTGTGCGGGTGCTCAGGGTTGAGCGCGTGATCGCGGAAAGCCTGGACGGCGTCCATGTCGCACATCTCAGCCAGATCCTTGTAGTCCCACATGGCGACCTTCTGGATCTCGTGGCTGGTGCGGAAGCCGTCGAAGAAGTTAAGGAACGGGGTCTTACCCTCGATGGCGGCAAGGTGAGCCACCGGCGAGAGGTCCATGACCTCCTGGACGTTGCCCTCGGCGAGCATGGCGAA
>CAJLLB010000176.1 GCA_905207425.1 uncultured Collinsella sp. | reverse complement strand
ACCGGCGAGTCCGCCCCCGTGGTCCGCGAGGCCGGCGGCGACCGCTCTGCCGTTACCGGCGGTACCACGGTGCTGTCCGACTGGATCATCGTCAAGATCTCCAGTGAGCCCGGCCAGAGCTTCCTGGACAAGATGATCGCGATGGTCGAGGGTGCCGCGCGCAAGAAGACCCCTAACGAGATCGCTCTGGAGATCTTCCTGGTGGCCCTCTCCATTGTCTTTATCCTGGTCACGCTGGCCCTGTATTGTTACTCCTGCTTCTCGGTCGGTCTTAACGACATGGCCAACCCCACGGCCGTGACCACGCTCGTGGCGCTGCTCGTGTGCCTGGCTCCCACTACCATCGGCGCCCTTCTGTCCGCCATCGGCATCGCCGGCATGAGCCGTCTGAACGAGGCCAACGTGCTGGCCATGTCCGGCCGCGCCATCGAGGCCGCCGGCGACGTCGACATCCTCATGCTCGACAAGACCGGCACCATCACCTTGGGTAACCGCCAAGCCGCCGAGTTCATCCCGGTCGACGGCGTCGATCCCGCGGAGCTGGCCGATGCCGCCCAGCTTTCCTCGCTGGCCGACGAGACCCCCGAGGGCCGCTCCATCGTCGTCCTCGCCAAGGAGCAGTTCGGTCTGCGCGGCCGCACACTCGAGGATAAGGGTATGGAGTTTATCCCGTTCACCGCGGCAACGCGTATGTCCGGCGTGAACTACGAGGGCAATGAGATCCGCAAAGGCGCTGCCGATTCCGTGCGCACCTATGTGGAGGCAGCCGGCGGCGTGTTCTCAAAGGAGTGCGACGAGGCCGTCGAACGCATCGCCAAGGCCGGCGGCACCCCGCTGGTCGTGACAAAGAACTGCCGCGTGCTGGGCGTTGTGTACCTCAAGGACATCATCAAGTCCGGCGTTAAGGAGAAGTTCGCCGACCTGCGCAAGATGGGCATCAAGACCATCATGGTGACGGGCGACAACCCGCTCACCGCCGCGGCAATCGCCGCCGAGGCCGGCGTTGACGACTTCCTGGCCGAGGCCACCCCTGAAGGCAAGCTCGAGAAGATCCGCGAGTTCCAGCGTGAGGGGCACCTGGTCGCCATGACCGGCGACGGCACCAACGACGCGCCCGCTCTGGCCCAGGCCGACGTCGCCGTGGCCATGAACACGGGCACCCAGGCTGCCAAGGAGGCCGGCAACATGGTCGACCTCGACTCCAGCCCCACCAAGCTCATCGAGGTCGTGCGTATCGGCAAGCAGCTGCTCATGACCCGCGGTTCGCTCACGACCTTCTCGGTGGCCAACGACATGGCGAAGTACTTCGCTATCATCCCGGCCCTGTTCTCGCCGATCTACCCCGGGTTGGACGCCCTCAACATCCTCGGTCTGGCAAGCCCGCTGTCCGCGGTTCTTTCGGCCATCATCTATAACGCGCTCGTTATCGTCGCGCTGATCCCGGCCGCGCTGAAGGGCGTTAAGTACCGCGAGGTCCCGTCCGGACAGCTGCTGACCCACAACCTGCTCGTGTGGGGTCTGGGCGGCATCGTTGCCCCGTTCGTATTCATCAAGCTCATCGACATGCTGCTCGCGTTCTGCGGCATTATGTAAGTGGAGGTTTGTATGTTCAAAGGTGTTGCATCGCGCGCACTGGGCGTGTTCGCGCTGTTTACCGTTGTCTGCGGCCTGGGCTATACGCTTGTCGTGACCGGCATTGCCCAGGTTGCGTTCCCGTATCAGGCGAACGGTTCGCTCATTACGGTCGACGGCAAGGTTGTGGGTTCCGAGCTCATCGGCCAGAACTTCGAGGATGAGGACCACATGTGGGGCCGCATCCAGAACGTGTCAATTTTCGAAGGCGAAGATGGCGAGCTCATGGCGTATGGTGCCCCATCCAACCTGTCCCCGGCGAGTGAGGAGTATCGGCAGCTTGTGGATGCGCGCGTGAAGAAGATCCGCGCCGCCAACCCCGATGCCGATATGGACGCTGTGCCCGTCGACCTGGTGACGCGTTCCGGCTCAGGGCTCGACCCCGAGATCTCTCCCGATGCCGCCGAGTACCAGGTCCCGCGCCTTGCCAAGGCCACGGGCAAAAGTGAGGACGAGGTGCGCGACATCATTGCCGCGTGCACCAAGGGCCGTTTCCTCGGCGTGTTCGGCGAGCCCACGGTCAACGTGCTCAAGGTGAACCTTATGCTGGACGGCGCGCTGTAGGTGAGGGAGTGGCGGATGAGGGCATGACTGACTATCTGAGCCCTCAAGTCCACCCCGCCCATCAGTTGCGGTGAAATACGGACTGTTTTGGCTGGCAAAAGTCTCATCTACTCCGTATTCCACCGCAACTTTTTGTGGGGATTGGATTAAAGGCGGGGGAGTGCGAGCGGGTACGGACGCGGCGGTTGCTGATACGATAAGTACGTTAGCAACTGCCGCCGAGCGGCTTAAACGAAAGGAAGCCTGTATGGAGTCATCCGCCTACCCGATGCTCTTTAGCCCGATCAAGGTCGGTACGACCGAGGTCAAGAACCGCGTCTTTATGCCGCCGGTATCCACGAACCTGGCCGATCATGGCTATGTGACCGACGACTTGGTCGATCATTACCGTGCCCGTGCCAAGGGCGGCGTTGGCCTCATCATTACCGAGGTCGTGACGGTCGAGCCCACCTATACCTATCTGCCGGGTGACATGTGCTGCTACGACGACACGTTTATCCCCGGCTGGGAAAAGCTCGCCGCGGCCGTCCACGAGTATGGCTGCAAGATCATGCCGCAGCTCTTCCACCCCGCCTACATGGCCTTTAACATTCCGGGCACGCCTCGCCTGATCGCTCCGTCCTTTGTGGGCCCGTCTTACGCCCGCGAGGCACCGCGCCCCATCACGGTCGACGAGATTCACGAGCTCACGCATCAGTTTGGCGACGCTGCCGTGCGTATGCAGAAGGCTGGCGTCGATGGCGTTGAAGTCCATGCGGCACACGCCCACGGCATGCTCGGCGGCTTTTTGACTCCGCTCTACAACAAGCGTACCGACGAGTACGGCGGCTCGCT
>CAJLLB010000175.1 GCA_905207425.1 uncultured Collinsella sp. | reverse complement strand
CGACGTCCCGTTCCTGGAGGTCGCACAGCAGGAGCACGACACCTTCGCCCAGATCCTGAGGGACCAGGGCGTGGAGGTCCTCTACCTCGAGAACCTCGTCGCCGAGGTGTTCGACCAGGTCCCCGGCGCCCGCGCCGAGTTCACCGACCAGTACATCGCCGAGGCCGGCATCCGCGGCCAGCACATGCCGCAGATCGTCCGCGAGAAGCTGGACTCCATCGAGGACAACCTCGAGTTCGTCAAGAAGACCATGGCCGGCATGACCAAGGCCGAGATCGACATGCCCCTCACGGCGTCCACGACCCTCGACTCCCTGGTCAACTCCGAGTCCGAGTCCGACCTGATCATCGACCCGATGCCTAACCTCTACTTCACCCGCGACCCGTTCGCGGTCGTCGGCGAGGGCGTCAACCTCAACCGCATGTACTCGGTCACCCGCAACCGCGAGACCCTGTACGGCAAGTACGTCTTCAAGTACCACCCCGACTACAAGGACGTCTCGCTGTACTTCCGCCGCGACTGCCAGTTCCACACCGAGGGCGGCGACGTGCTGAACATCAACGAGAAGACCCTCGCCGTCGGCATCTCCCAGCGCACCCAGGCCGCCGCTATCGACGTCATGGCCCAGAACATCTTCTGGAACTCCGACTCCAAGGTCGAGCGCATCCTGGCCTTCGACATCCCGGTCTCGCGCGCCTTCATGCACCTCGACACGGTCTTCACCCAGATCGACGTCGATAAGTTCACGATCCACCCCGCCATCATGGGCACCCTGCGCGTCTACGAGCTGACCGCCGGCAAGAACCCGGGCGACGTGAACATCCGCCTGATCGAGGACACCCTCGAGCACGTCTTGGAGGACGCCACCGGCGTCGACCAGGTCAAGCTGATCCCCTGCGGCGGCGGCGACCCGATCGCGGCCTCCCGCGAGCAGTGGAACGACGGCTCCAACACCCTGTGCGTCGAGCCCGGCAAGATCTGCGTCTACGCCCGCAACACCGTCACCAACGACGTGCTGTACAAGGAGGGCCTGGACCTTCTCGTCGTGCCCTCCGCCGAGCTCTCCCGCGGCCGCGGCGGCCCGCGCTGCATGAGCATGCCCTTCTGGCGCGAGGACCTCTAAGGTCTTCAAGGACCCGTACAGGTCTTAATAAATACATCTAGCTGCCATTAGATGTCTCCCAATGGGGCGGTGCGGGTTTTCGCACCGCCCCATTCTTGTATGAGGAACGTCAACACGATTGGATGACTGCTTTTGTAAGGAGCTTGGCCATGGATATCAAGACAATCGGCGTTGAAGAGTGGCTCAACGTTTGGGAGAAGAGCGCCACGTGGGATATCGCCCAGTCGACGATCTCCTCGCTTACCATGGGCGAGCTGCGCGCGCTCGACGAGCAGGACGGCGCCACGTTCTATGAACGCCTGGACCGCGAGAAGATGAACTACGGCTGGATCGAGGGTTCGCCGGAGTTTAAGGCCGAGGTTGCCAAGCTGTATCGTCGCGAGGTCAATCCCGATCACATCCTGCAGACCAACGGCTGCACGGGTGCGAACCTCAACGCCATCATGGCCGTGGTCGAGCCCGGCGATCACGTGATTGCCGAGTGGCCTACCTATGCGCCGCTCTACGAGATCCCGCGTACGCTCGGCGCCGAGGTCGAGTACTGGGAGCTTCGCGAGGAACTCGGCTGGAAGCCCGATATCGAGGAACTCAAGCGCTTGGTGCGCCCCAACACGAAGCTCATCTGCATCAATAACGCATCGAACCCCATCGGAACGGTGCTCGATGCCGATGCGCTCGGCCAGATTGCTGAGATCGCCCGCTCGGTTGGCGCCTATGTGCTTTGCGACGAGGTGTACCTGCCGCTTGAGAACACCGAGGCCTTTATGTCGATGGCCGACGTGTACGAGAAGGCCATCGTCACCAACTCCGTGTCCAAGACCTATTCGACGCCCGCGGCCCGCGTGGGCTGGGTCGTGGCCGACGAAGAGGTGTCCAACCGCATACGCACCTATCGCGATTACACCATGATCTGCGGCGGCGTGTTCAACGACGCCTTGGCGACCTATGTGCTTGAGCACAAGGACAAGATTCTCAAGCGCAATCGCAAGATCGTGTTTGGAAACCGCGATATCGCGCAGGCTTGGATCGATACGCAGCACCGCGTTTTCTGGACGGCCCCGCAGGGCGTGTCCACCTCGTTTATCCAGCTTGATATTCCCGAGGACGACGAGGAGTTCTGCAAGCGCCTGCTGTCCGAGAGGGGAGTGCTGCTGGTACCCGGCAGCCGCTTTGAGCTTCCCTGCGGCGCACGCCTGGGCTACTGCGCGAGCGAGGACGTTCTGCGCGAGGGCCTGAGGCTTCTGGGCGAGGCACTGGCGGAGTTCGATCGCTAGGATTCCGACGGCTCTCAAAGCCGCTCAAATCTGTCTACGATTATCGATAACAGTCCCGTTTCCCAAGAGGGGAGCGGGTCTGTTTTTCTATACCGAGAAGTCAAGTTGTTACAAATGAGGCCGTAAGGCGAGCCGGTATTCGATGGGTCTTATACTGAGCTTCCGGTGAACGGTATCAAGTGTCTGGTAAACGGTAATTTGTTACCAGAAATGAATAGGACAAACTTTTTTCTGAATAAAAATGAAAATGGTTGAGACGCGGTATGAATCGCTAATTCTATTCATAGCTTTATTGGAAATATGCAATTTGAGGGTTGTTTAATAAAGTTAAGTTCCATTTGTTATTTGGATTGAAAACGCGTTTAAGCACGTAAATAAACTTTATTAAATCAAAGTGTGCCATGCGTGAAGTATATGTGTATGCCGTTCACCCCTCATATAAAACCGTTCGGGGGCGAGGTGGAAGTATGAACTGATTTTGGATATAAATATGTCGTCAGCAATAACGCCTCACACGGAGGGGCGCTAACGAATCGGCCCTGACAGGGGCCCGAAAGAAAGGTAGGAGGCCATGACGAAAGGTCTGCACGTGCCTTCCGAGATCGGCAAGCTCAGGAAGGTCTGCCTGCACCGTCCCGGCGACGAGCTCCTCAACCTGCCGCCCGACGAGCTCGAGCGACTCCTGTTCGACGACGTCCCGTTCCTGGAGGTCGCACAGCAGGAGCACGACACCTTCGCCCAGATC
>CAJLLB010000174.1 GCA_905207425.1 uncultured Collinsella sp. | reverse complement strand
GGATTACGGCAAGCCGCTCGGGTCGTTCCCGAGCGGCTTGTTTGTGGAGAGAGATGGGAGTTTCTAATGGTTAACGAGAAGAAGGTCGCTATTGTCGGCTGCGGTTTCGTCGGTTCGTCTTCGGCGTTCGCGCTGATGCAGAGCGGTCTGTTCTCCGAGATGGTCCTCATCGACGTGGACAAGAACCGCGCCGAGGGTGAGGCCCTGGATATCGCGCACGGCATGACGTTTGCCGAGCCGATGAAGATCTACGCCGGCGATTATTCCGATGTCGCCGACGCCGCCATGATCGTCGTCACCGCTGGCGCTGCCCAGAAGCCCGGTGAGACCCGCCTGGACCTGGTCAATAAGAACGTCAACATCTTTAAGTCCATTATCCCCGAGATTAAGAAGTCTGGCTTCGACGGCATTCTGCTCATCGTCTCCAACCCGGTCGACGTTCTGACTTATGCCGCTATCAAGATGTCCGGCTTGCCCGAGGGCCATGTCATCGGCTCCGGCACCGTGCTCGATACCGGCCGTCTGCAGCAGATGCTCGGCGCTCACGTTGAGGTTGACCCGCGCGACGTTCAGGCCTATGTCATGGGTGAGCACGGCGACTCCGAGTTTGTCGCTTGGTCCAGCGCCCAGGTTGCTGGCGTGCCGCTGAACACCTTCTGCGAGCTCCATGGTCATCTGGAGCATGAGGCTGCCGAGAAGCGCATCGCCGAGGACGTCAAGAACTCCGCCTACACCATCATCGAGAAGAAGCACGCCACCTACTACGGCGTCGCCATGGCCGTTAAGCGCATCTGCACTGCCGTCATGCGCGATGAGCAGACCGTTCTGCCCGTTTCCTCGCTCATGGTGGGCGAGTATGGCCTGTCCGATCTTGCCATCTCCATGCCGACCGTCGTTGGCCGCGACGGCGTCGTCTGCCGCGTCCCCGTGCCGCTGAACGATGACGAGCAGCATGAGCTCACCGTTTCTGCTAAAGCCCTTAAGGACATCATCGACAGCGTCGACTTCTCCTGCTAAATTCGGCTCGTTTAAGCAACAGGCTACAATGAAGGCGTCTGGGTCCATGTGACCCGGGCGCCTTTTTGGTGCATCGGGGACAGGTTTGTTTGCGTCAAATGAGGTGCAAACGCTGCAAAACCAACCTGTCCCCCCTTGCACCGTTGTTGATGGGAGGGCCATGTCTGATTCGCCTAACTTTTTGACCTATGCCCAGACGGCCTTTGACTCGTTTGATGAGCGGCCGTTCTGCGCGGTGGATAGCCTCGTCTTTGCGTGGTTGTCGTATTTGCGCCTGCCGCAGGACATGTCAGAGCTTGAAGGCTGGCAGGGGCTTGATGTGCGCGAGCTGCTGCGCGCCGAGTGCTATCGGGACATGATTGACGACTTGTGGGACCCGGAGGGGAGCAGGACCTTGTTGGAGGCCGTGGCAGCAAGTCCTCGCTACCGTGGCGTGCACGTTTGCGGCTATCGTGCCGTGAGCGATGTGGTGGCGACAGAGCAGTTTGCAGCCATGGCGTTCCGGTTTCCGGCGGGGTTTAGTTATCTTTCCTTCCGGGGGACCGACAGCACGATTGTGGGCTGGAAAGAGGACTTTAACATGGCTTTCCGGTGCCCTGTGCCGGCCCAGGAATCAGCGGCGCGTTATGTGGACGAGGCAGCGGATGCAGTCGACGGGCCGCTTTTGTGTGGAGGTCATTCCAAGGGCGGAAACCTTGCGGTATACGGTGCGGCGATGTGCTCCGATGTCGCCCGCGAGCGAATCGAACGGGCGTATTCCCATGATGGTCCGGGCTTCGTCGAGGAGTTTCTGAGCAGCAACGCCTTTGTCGATCTTTCCGGTCGAATCGACAAGACGCTACCTCGGTCGTCGATCTTTGGCATGATGTTCGAGACACAGGAGGACTATGCCATCGTTGAGAGCACCGAGTTCAGCCTGCTGCAGCACAATCCCTTTAGCTGGGTGGTTGATGGTCGCGACTTCGTGTACTGTGAGCGCCTGTCCGCCGGTGCTCGATACGTTGATGGCTCCATTCGCGAGATGCTGCTTGCAGTGTCGCCTAGCGAGCGCGAGCGTTTTGTAGATGCGTTGTTCTCCGTGTTTGAGGCTACGGGTGCTGAGCGGTTTGCAGATATCGCAGGAAATCTGCGCGAGAGCCTGCCCGTGATGCTCCAGGCTGCGCAAGGCTTTGACAAGGATACGCGACGCTTTGTCTCTCAGACCATCGTGGCAATTCTTAAGTGTGCGCTGCTGCCCAAGCGTCCCGAGTTCAGCATGCCTTCTAGCGGTAAGAGCCTGACAGAACAGCTCGAGGTATGGCAGTCCGAGTTCCTGCGCTAACCATTGGTGCAGAGCAACCTGTCCCCGATGCACCAATCTTCGATACGCCCGGGGCGGGCTCGACCGCTATACTGGTTCGTGCCGAAATCGATCTAGAACGGAATGCCGTATATGAAAATCAATCACGCGATTCTGCATATCCTGGACTTTGACTCTGCCGTCAACGTTATGAGCCAGCGCGAGCTCGATATCGAGAGTCGAACCGTGCGCAACTTTGTGACCACGCACCTGCGCCGTGCCCGCACCTCTGCCGATAACAAGCGCGCCACGTTTGCCGAGAACTCCGCATTCGGCGGTGAGCTCAAGGGCTATTTCTTTGGCGAGCGTGAGTTCGTGGACCTGTCGCAGCAGATTGCGGAGTTTATCTCTTCTGAGCTCACCAAAGCCGAGAAAGCCGAGTCCACCGACGTGCTTGTGGCGGACTTTGACGATGATGAGGATGCCCGCTGGTTTGCCGTGATGCTGCTGGGCTCTAAGCAGGCATTCATGCACGAGGTGGGTCGCGAAGAGGGCGAGGTGCGTAACGACATCGCGCGCCACTACGCCATTCTGCCGAACCCCTCGCAAAAGGTGCCGAGCTATGCAATCGTGCGTGCAAGCACCATGGAGATCGGCTATGTGGATAAGAAGCGCAAGATTGCCGGCGAGGATCGCATGCTCATTCCCGACGGCCTGCTGCAATGCGACACGGGTGTTTCGGGTAAGGAGGTCATCGACACGGTGACGCGCGTGGTCGAGGAAGTTGCCGAGGAGCACGGCGCCAATACCGCCGTGGCGCTTGCCAAGGTCAAAGCCGCCGTTGCCG
>CAJLLB010000173.1 GCA_905207425.1 uncultured Collinsella sp. | reverse complement strand
GAGCTCGAGGGTGGCAAGCCCACGGCGGGCGTCGGCTTTGCTGTCGGTTTTGAGCGCGCCCTGCTGGCCCTGCAGGCCTTTGGCAGCGATTTGGGTGCCGATGAGGCCCCGTGCGTCTATGTCGCCAACGCCGGCAAGGAGCTGCGTCAGAACGTCTTTGCCATTACGCAGGAGCTTCGCGCCGCAGGTATCGTGACCGAGGCCGACTATCAGGGTCGTTCGCTCAAGGCCCAGTTTAAGCAAGCCGATAAGGTAGGCGCCAAGCTCATCTTGGTCCTGGGTGGCGACGAGCTTGCCGCCGGCAAGGTCAAAGTGCGCGACATGCAGAGCCATGACGAGGTGCTCGCCGATCTGGACAACGTCGTCGAGGCGGTTCGCGAGCGCCTGTAGCGCATCTTTTTGAGCTTCGGGCCTGCTAACGTACCCTGCTCATGGAGAGCGATTGTTACGGGGGTGTTTCGCTTTTATGCGGAATGCCCCCGTTTACGTATGCCGCCCACCGAGAAATACGACCATTTAGGGCAAAAACCTTTGCAATGCAGAAAATACTTTTGTGTGGTAAAGCGCAATCAGTGTCGAAAGTATTTCTCAAGCGCCTATAATGAATACCGCATGTTACGTGCATAGAAGGAGGAATGGGAGGAAACGTGGCTGAGAACCTAAGCAACCAGTCTGTACCCGAAGCCGCGGCGCGCGTCGCTGCCGTGGTCAACCGCCTCGTTAACCGAATCGGCTCGAATGCCGAGTCCAGGGAGCGTCTCGCCGAGATCGAGATCCCCGAGGAGCTGCGCGACAATCTGGCGCTGTTCTTGCGCCTGGAGCGCCGTGTGCTTAGCGAGTATGATCCCGAGATCGCGGACCTGTTCGACAAGATTTTGACAGCCGAGATTGTGGTCAATGCCGGCAACCCCGGTACCTGCGCTGCCGACGAAGCCGTCGACGAGCAGGGCGTGCCCACCGCCGACGAGCCCACTGCCGTGGCATTTCGTGAGGTCGTCGATTTGATCGACAGCCTGCCGCTCGATAAGCAGCAGGTCATCGTTCGCGCCTTTACGAGCTTTTTCCATCTGGCAAACCTGTCGGAGGAGAACTACCGTGTGGCGCAGCTGCGCGAGCGCGAGGCCGGTGCGTCGACCGATACCGAGGTCGATCCTGCCAACGAGCTTACCGTTGCCTATCACCAGCTGGTGAATGAGCTGGGTGTCGAGGGTGCCAACGAGCTGCTCGACAAGCTCGAGTTCCACCCTGTCTTTACCGCACATCCCACCGAGGCCCGTCGTAAGGCCGTCGAGGGCAAGATCCGCCGTATCTCCAACCTGCTGGAGGAGCGTCCGCGTCTGGGCGGCTCCGACCTGGTGGAGAACGAGCGCCATATGCTGCAGGAGATCGACGCCCTGGTGCGTACGAGTCCCATCGCGCTCAAGAAGCCCACGCCGGTCGAGGAAGCCGATACCATCATCGACATCTTCGATAACACGCTGTTCGACGTTATCCCCGTTATCTATCGTCGTTTTGACGATTGGGTGCTGGGCGACAAGGCCGGTACTGTGCCGCCGCTGTGCCCGGCGTTCTTCCATCCCGGCAGCTGGATCGGTTCCGACCGCGACGGTAACCCCAACGTCACCGCCAAGGTGAGCCGTGAGGTCGCCGCCAAGTACTTTACGCACATGGTGCTCAAGCTCGAGGACAAGTGCCGCCACATCGGCCGCCACCTCACGCTCGAAGCCACCTACAGCAAGCCGTCTGCCGAGCTCATCAACCTGTGGAACCATCAGGTCGAGATGAGCCCTCGTTACACGGCCCGCGCCGAGCTGATCTCCGAGCACGAGCCTCATCGCGCCGTCATGCTCGTCATGGCCGACCGCCTGAACGCCACCGTGCGTCGCATCACCGACACCATGTACCACAGCGCCGACGAGTTCCTGGATGACCTGCGCGTCGTCCAGCGTTCGCTTGCTGCCTGCGGTGCCGTCCGTGCCGCCTACGGTCCGGTCCAGACCATCATCTGGCAGGTCGAGTCCTTCGGCTTCCATATGGTCGAGATGGAGTTCCGTCAGCACTCCGTGGTGCACGCCCGCGCCCTCAAGGATATCCACGAGAACGGTATCCATGGTGACCTGCAGCCCATGACGCGCGAGGTCATCGACACCTTCCGTGCCATCGGTTCCATCCAAAAGCGCTACGGCAAGAAGATGGCGCACCGCTACATCATCTCGTTTACCAAGAGTGCCCAGCATGTGGCCGACGTCTTTGAGCTGGCCCACCTGTCCTTCGCACACGAGGAAGACGTTCCCGAGCTCGACGTGATCCCGCTGTTCGAGCAGCTCGAGGACCTCGAGGGCTGCGTCGACGTGCTCGATCAGATGCTTACGCTGCCCGTGGTGCAAAAGCGCCTTGCCCAGACCAACCGCCGCATGGAGGTTATGCTGGGCTATTCCGACTCCTCCAAGGACGCCGGTCCTACCACGGCCATGCTCGCGCTGCATTCCGCGCAGGAGCGCATCGCCAAGTGGGCAGAGAAGAACGATATCGACCTGGTGCTCATGCACGGTCGCGGCGGTGCCGTGGGCCGTGGCGGCGGCCCTGCCAACAAGGCCGTGCTGGCGCAGCCCAAGGGTTCGGTCAACTGCTTCTTTAAGCTCACCGAACAGGGCGAGGTCATCTTTGCCCGTTACGGCAACCGCACGCTGGCTCAGCGCCATGTTGAGTCCGTTGCCGCCGCAACGCTTTTGCAGTCGGCCCCGAGTGTCGAGAAGACCAACACCGAGACCACGCAGAAGTTCTGGGATATGGCCGAGAAGCTCAACACTGCAAGCCACGAACGCTATCTGGACCTGCTGAACACCGAGGACTTTACACCGTGGTTCTCGACCGTGACGCCGCTGACCGAGGTCGGTCTGCTGCCGATCGGCTCGCGTCCCGCCAAGCGCGGTCTGGGCGCCAAGTCGCTCGATGACCTGCGTACCATCCCGTGGATCTTCAGCTGGAGCCAGGCGCGCATTAACCTGGCCGCTTGGTACGGTCTGGGCACCGCCTGCGAGCAGCTTGGCGATCTTGACCAGCTCAAGGCTGCCTACCAGGAGTGGCCGTTCTTCCGCACCTTTATCGACAACATCGAGATGTCGATCGCCAAGACCGACCAGCGCATCGCCAAGATGTATCTGCACCTGGGCGACCGCCAGGATCTGTCCGAGAAGGTCTTTACCGAGATGCAGCTCACGCGTAAGTGGGTCCTTGCCATCGTCGGTGACGAGTGGCCGCT
>CAJLLB010000172.1 GCA_905207425.1 uncultured Collinsella sp. | reverse complement strand
CTGTCGTTTCCGTGCCCTCGGATTGGGTCATAGTGTCTGTCTTCCCTTACTCCGGCGCGCTCGGCTTTATCAACCTGCTGGGCTGCTGGGCCAACGAGGTCTTTTTTATGATCTCGGGGTACTTCCTTATCCCTTCGGCAGTTCGCGCCCTCCAAAACGGGTCATCCGCACCGGACCTCGCTCGTAAATCGCTTGCGCGGTTAAAGAAGATCGTCTTGCCCACGCTCTTTTATTGCGCTGCCTGCCTGCTTATCTCGATGTACGTCTATCCCCTGCCCGAAATCTCGCTACACGAGATTGGCTGGCTTACGCTGGGCATCGAGTTTATCTGGGTCTACGCCGCCTCCGTATTGCTCGTCCCAGTGATTGCGTTGATACGACAGCGAATCGGCAGCATAAGGGCCCCGTTTGTCGTAGCACTCCTCGTGCTCGCAACATTTGGAATCAACTGCTACATCGCGGCGACGGTAAACGGAGCTGCCGGTGTCGTTTTGTGGCGCAAGCTCATGCGCGCCGTTACCTACCTGGTCGCGTTTATTGCAGCTGGAGAAATGCGGTTTGTCCTCGAATACCTCGGCAACGCATCCGGCTCTCAGAAATCCAAGATCGTGCTTATCGGACTTATTGCCGCCACCGTCACGCTCGAGCTCCTGCTATCGACAAACAGCCAGTACGACGCGCTCTGGAAGCTCTCCTACAAGTCAACTTCCGTCATATCCTTCATCTTAGCCGTTGCATCCGTTGCCGCCGCAGCGCTCCATCAGCCACGCCACGAAGTCCCAACTGCAGACAAGACAATCGTGACTCTCGCCGCAGGAACGCTCGCTTTCTACGCCGTACAGTCGTTCACCTGCAACGTCTGGCGACCCATCTTCGACAAAGCGATCTACACCATGGCGACAGGCATCCAAACGGGAGAGCCCCGTCCAGCCGCCGCCATTTTGCTCGGAATCCTTATGAGCCTTTGCCTCGCGCTTTCCCTGCTCCTCGTGGATATCGTGCGCAGGGCCGTAGTCGCGACCATCAAGGCCCACATGAAAGGCTAAGCGACCTTCTGACTCCTCAGACCACGAAGCGCGCTTACACCAGAAGCAAATAAAATCGCAAAGACAATCGCCCAGTTCTTGCAGCCAAATACCGGAATATGAACGATTGCATGGTCATGCATAACAACGAAATAACCCAGAACAACCACCAGAGGCAGCGCCATGAGCAGTGACTGGATCAACATCTTGCGACGACGACCACCTTGCGCTCCGCCCCGTATCGAGCAAACGAGCACGGCAATCCAAATCGCCAATACGGCAGCAAACGAAACAAGACAAACAACGTTCGAGATCATCGCATAACCAGCAGTTGAGCAAATGGCGAACAGCTGCGGGCTCATGCTATAAAACTCCTTCAAAATCTGAGGCCAGTCAGCCTGGGGCAACAGTGACGAAGTCCCATGCGCAGACCAAAGGCCCATCTCGCCCAGAACGTTCGAAAAGACCTCGTTCCAGCCCAGCACAAACGCCGCGACAACCCATTTCATCGCCCAGGTAAACACAAACGAAAGCCCAAACCCAAAGAGCGCCTGCAGCATCGTGACGACGCAGCGCTTGGGGCGCTCGCCCTCGGGGAGCGCAATGAAGGCGAAAAAGCAATGCAGGGCGACAACAGCGGCAGGAATCGTTAAAAAGTCAAGAAACGAAAACACGGCACCCGTCGCAATCGACCAAAGGACAAGACGGCTTGTAAAAGCCCGTGCGTTCGGAGCCGACCCCAAACGAAGACTCATACAAGACATCATGATGAGCGCAACAAAGAACGAGATGCACAGAAGCAGATCACCGATAAAATTGAAAAACAGATTGGTTGAAAACAACAGGATTACAACGAAACCCAACGTCAATAGCTTTGAAAATCGCTTCCGCAAGGCAACGTAAGCGCAAGCGGATCCGGCAATCGCCAGAGCGGCCGCAGGCACCACGACAACGTCGATACCGCCAATAAACAGGCAGGCATTCGTAAGTAGCTGCCATCCATGCCAATACCGGTAATACTGCTGATGCGTAATCCCGTTGGCTTTCGTAACGTCATCAATCTCGGCAACAGCCATCGTCTTAAACGGAGAACCTTGGTCCTTTTGCCGTGCGACTTCAATGACAAAACGATTGTTATCAAAGCAAACAGGACCAGCTGCAACACGGTGGTCGTAGACATACATGTCAGTCAACAGGGCCGAGGACTCCGAACCCTGCGCATGCGACTCGATAACGGGCCTCGGTAGGCAATTCGCTGCGGTATTGCTCAGGACAAATGCGACCTGAAAAACCAAAAACAGCAACATGACCTTGACGGAAAGGCTATCGGCAAGGGAGGCTAAACGAGTTTTATTCACAGGCCATCCAAACAGAAAGATTGCGTCCACAAGAATCGGCACTTATGTAATACCACAATGCGCGCTTGCAATCTCGCCACGCACACAAGTCAACCAGGCTTGTAGCAAACGTTCTTGGTGATTAGCGGAACATTACCCGCGGGCGCCCGCCTACGCTTACAATAGACGTGTCCCATGGGACACGCTGTTTATTCCGCAGGGCCGATATGCTGCCCACGCGAAAGGATATTCTCGTTCATGACTTCCACCCTTCCCGCCCCCATAGACAAGCTCGCCATCGTCGTCGTTACGTACAAGCGCCAGGAACTCCTGGCCAACTTGTTCGACTCTATGACCGAGCTCACGGCAACGCCCTGGCGCATCGTGATTGTCGATAACGAGAATTCGCGCGAGACCGAGGCCATGTGCACCGCATTCAACGAGCGCCTCGCCAACCTGTGGGGCATCGACACCGAGCAGCCCGACGCGCAGGGCGGCACCGACCGTGTCATCTACGCCCCGCAGCTTGAAAACGGCGGCGGTGCAGGCGGCTTCTCCGCCGGCACTAAATGCGCCTACGACCTGGGCGCCCAGTGGTTCTGGGTGATGGACGACGACGTGCTCGTCATCCCCGAAGGCATCGAGCGTCTTGCCAAGTGGACCGACCGCTACGATGTCATCCAGGGTTCGCGCCTGGACTTTGACGGCGGCGCTTTCTTTTGGCAGTACCAGCTCATCCTCTCGCTCGGCATCCCTAACCCGATCGCCAAGTGGAATCTGGGTCCCGAGGGCTACCGCGCCATGAACCAGCTGTGCTTTGAGGGCGGCATGTTCTCGCGCCGCGTGGTCGACAAGATTGGCCTGCCCGACGCGCGCTTCTTTATCTACGGCGACGATGCCTGCTACGGCTAC
>CAJLLB010000171.1 GCA_905207425.1 uncultured Collinsella sp. | reverse complement strand
CAGCCGTGGCGGCAAGCGCGGTGGCAGCTCCCGTCGCCCCGGCGACGGCGGCGGCAAGCGCAAGTAAGATGCGCATCGCGCGCTAGCGTGAGACAAGCTAAGGGCCCGAGCAAATAACGCTCGGGCCCTTTTGTTTGCCGTGTCCATCGCTAATTCAAACGTGATGTTCTCGGGAATGCATCTGGGGGATGCCGAGGACCTATTTTCTGCCATGCAGCAATGGGTCCCATGGGGTGCGCCGTGCATTTTTTGGAGTATTCTGCAGTTCGAGTTGTCTGCATATGATTCGACGTCGCCAACGGTGGCCTTCGGATATCCCTAGCGAGCGTTCCGAGTCAGATTTCGCCGTTTTCCGGAGCAGGGGCGCGTCATTCTCGCCATGTCGGGACTTAGAATGATACGGCGCCCTACAGTTTTGCCCACCCGCGGCGGTGCTGACGCGGTCACGTTGCAGAATACTCCGTTTTTTGCACGTGCCGGGATGGGGTACCTCAGGAGAACGCGGCGGTATCCAGTAAGTATATGCAATCTGTACCGTAATTTATACAAAACGAAGAGGCAGACAGCGTAGGGTGGGTGCATTGGGGTGCTTGGTGCACCAAAACGGGGATCCCATGCGCCGTATACTCTGGCTGGATGTGAAAGCGGCTTGACGCGTTGCCAGGCGTAGGGGAGGGTGCCTCGATGAGCGTATTCGAAATCGTGTTTAGTCCGACGGGTGGAACGCGGAAGGTGTCTGGCCTTGTGGCCGGGGCACTGGGCAAGAATACCGTTACCGTCGATCTGGCCGATAGCGGGCTAGATTTCAGCGCTGTCTCGATGACTGAGGACGACGTGGCCGTAATCTCTGTGCCGGCGTATGCCGGTAGAATCCCGGCTGTGGTGGCTGACCGGTTGGGCATGGTGCGCGGCAACGGGGCTCGGGCTGTTTTGGTTTGCGTATACGGAAACCGCGCGTTTGAGGACACGCTCGTAGAGCTGGAGGACGTTGCGAAGCGCGCCGTATTTAGGGTTGTTGCAGCGGTTTCTGCTATTGCTGAGCATTCCGTTGCTCGTCAGTTTGCTGCTGGGCGACCGGATGCGCAGGATGCGGCGCAGCTCGCAGAGTTTGCGCAGCAAATTCAGCAAAAGCTGTTGGCTGAGGATGCGTCCGGGCCCTCTATCCCCGGCAATCGTCCTTATAAACAAGCCGGAGGTCACCGCATGGCACCCGAGGCAACAGAGGATTGTGTCTCCTGCGGTGCATGCGCCGCGGCGTGCCCCGTTTGCGCTATCGACAAGAGTGACCCCAAACGAGCAGCTGGCGAGGCGTGCATCTCCTGCATGCGCTGCATCGCCGTATGTCCGCGAGGTGCTCGTAAGGTTGATTCCAACAAACTATCCGCTGTTTCCCAGATGCTGAGCAAGGTTTGCGTCGCGCGGAAGGAATGCGAGCTCTTCATCTAGCGCAAGTGAGATTGGTGCAAACAAACCTGGCCCTTTTGCACCAAAAACGATCCGTTTTCCTCCGTTCCCAAGGGATCATGTGATCCGAAGGGGACGGAGGAAAACGGATCAAAAAGGAAAAATAGTAAGGCGCTCTTTTTCACATTGAATATTGCAATTTGGTAACGCGTTTTATCAAATATGGCATTTATCTGCGGTAATGTTCTATTTCACCGCTGAGGGTGACATTTTATACCGCCTGCCGAACCGTATGGAGACCTCACAACTTTTTAGGTCAGTGTTGTGCGTGTAGCAATTTCGCCCGGCCTCGCCTCCGGGCTGCCATGTGAGAGGGGATCTTATGGCTCGACTGCACGTAATGGAACGCAGCTACGCTCAGGCCGTCATGGACGACCTGCACGATGCGCTCGGACGTCGTCTGGCGGTGAGTTCGCTCGCCCCGTGTCCCGTTGAGTTTACGGCAGCGCTCGTCAACCTGTGCTCCACCCAGAGCTGCGGCAAGTGCACGCCCTGCCGCGTGGGCCTGAGCGCGCTGAGCGATCTGCTCGCCGATGTGCTCGAGGGCCGCGCCGACGAGTCCACGCTCAATCTGATCGAGCGCACCGCCCGCACCATCTATCTTTCGAGCGATTGCGCCATCGGTTACGAGGCCGGCGCCATGGCGCTTACGGCTATCCGCGGTTTCCGTGACGATTTTGAGCACCACATCCGCGAGCACTCCTGTGGCTTTGACCGCGAGGCCCGCGTCCCGTGCGTCTCGGGCTGTCCGGCGCATGTCGACATTCCCGGTTACATTTCGCTCGTCGAGGCCGGCCGCTATGCCGATGCCGTCAAGGTCATCCGCAAGAATAACCCGCTGCCGCTCGTTTGCGGCCTGGTGTGCGAGCATCCCTGCGAGATGCATTGCCGCCGTGGCATGGTCGACGACCCCATGAACATCCTCGCCCTCAAGCGTTTTGCTGTTGAGCACAGTGACCTCAACGACCACAAGCCGCATGTAGTGGACAACACCGGTAAGCGCGCTTCCGTGATCGGCGGCGGCCCGGCTGGCCTTTCCTGTGCCTACTACCTGGCCGTGATGGGCCACAAGGTGACCATTTTTGAGCAGCGCCACCACTTGGGCGGCATGCTGCGCTACGGCATCCCCAGCTATCGTCTGCCGCGCGAGCGCCTGCAGGCCGAGATCGACTGGATCTTGAGCGCCGGCATCGACGTTGAGCTCGATCACTCCGTGAACGGCGAGGAGCTCGCTCGCCTGCGCGACGAGTTCGATGCCGTCTACCTGGCCATCGGTGCCCATAGCGACAAGAAGCTCGGCCTTCCGGGCGAAGAGGCGCCCGGCGTGGAGTCGGCCGTCAAGATGCTGCGCGCCATCGGTGACGACGAGCTGCCCGACCTGAGCGGCCAGCGCGTGTGCGTCATCGGCGGCGGCAACGTGGCCATGGACGTGGCGCGCTCTGCCGTGCGCTGCGGTGCCGAAAAGGTGAGCATCGTCTACCGTCGTCGCATCTGCGATATGACGGCCCAGGACGCCGAGATTGCCGGCGCCCAGGCCGAGGGTTGCGAGGTTCTGGAGCTCACGGCGCCGCTCGCCATCGAGACGGGCGAAGATGGTCGCGTGAGCGGCCTGCGCGTGCAACCGCAGATTATCGGCGAGCCCCGCCGCGGTCGTCCGGCTCCGCGTGCCGCCGCTACGCCCGAGCGCGTCATCCCCTGCGAGCGCGTGTTTGTCGCCATTGGCCAGGACATCGATTCCAAGCCGTTTGAGGACATGGGCATCGCCTGCAAGTGGGGTTGCGTGGTCACCGACTCGGACGGTGCCGTGCCCAACTTCGATGGCCTCTTTAGCGGCGGCGACTGCCAGACCGGCCCCGC
>CAJLLB010000170.1 GCA_905207425.1 uncultured Collinsella sp. | reverse complement strand
CAGACCTTTCGTCATGGCCTCCTACCTTTCTTTCGGGCCTTACTGGCCGAATGTATCAGCGCCCCTCCATATGGAGCGCTGCTTACTGACAGCTCTAGTTATATCCAAAAACCACCCGCAATTCCACCTCGCCCCCGAACGGTCAGCAAAGTGCGATGAACGGTATATCGCATATGGTTCCCCCATGATGCACTTCGGTTCTCTAAAGCAGGTTTTCAAAGGTAAACGTCTTTTTTCTAAGGAATTAAGCCAGATTGCACAAATATTTTCATGTTTAGGAATTGCATAGCTAAAACGGTTTTCTGCATATATATGTCGTTTGTCCACGATTCGATTTGGATTCGATTATATTCAGCTCGCAATCATTCTTATTCATACATCCTCACCAGTTGAGTATGGATATAGATTGTTTTCAAAACGAGCTGGGCAGTTAGTTGCATGCCTTGACAGCGTAAGAAGTAGGTTAAGATACCGTTCGCACAATACGTCCGTGCCACAAGTCGACTAAATTGAGACAATAGTGAATAGTGTTAGGCTACCGTCCCCTGCGGGGACTGAACGGACAGATGCATATGCCGAGCAAAATCGAAAAGAAGCAAAAGGCCGCTAAGCTGCGCAAGCCGCCGCGCGACTTCTCGTACACGCAAAATCGAGAGCTCAGCTGGCTGCGCTTTGACAACCGTGTGCTCGACGAAGCCTTCGACGAAACCGTTCCGTTATTCGAGCGACTAAAGTTCGTCTCGATCTTCGAGTCCAACCTCGACGAGTTCCTTATGGTGCGCGTGGGCGGCCTGTCCGATCTGGCGGAGCTCAAAAAACAACCTGTCGACAACAAGAGCAATATGACCGCCTCCGAACAGGTCGATGCTGTCATGGCCGAAATGCCCGGGCTCCTTACCCGTTGGGAGTCCATCTTTAAGAGCATCGAGGGCAAGCTCGACACCTTGGGCGTTCACCGCGCCCGCATCGATTCGCTTACGCCCGAGGAGCGCACCTTTGTAACCCGCTACTTCCAGGCCTACGTGTCACCGGTCATCTCGCCGCTGGTCATCGATCCTCGCCACCCCTTCCCCAACCTGCGCAATGGCGCGCTCTATCTGGCCTGTGGTCTGGACGGTGCCACCGACGAGGAGAGCCTGCTGGGCCTTATCGAGATTCCCGCCTCGATGAACCGCGTGGTCGAGATCCCCTCGCCCACCGGCACCTACTCCTACATCTTGCTCGAGGACGTCATCCTCGCCTGCCTGGACAGCTGCTTTGGCTCCTATAAGCCGCTGGATCGTGCGCTGATCCGCGTCACCCGCAACGCTGACATCGATCCGGACGGCGAGGGCGTCGAGGAGGAAGAGGACTACCGCCAGCACATGAAGCGCATTCTCAAGAAGCGCCTGCGCCTGCAGCCGGTAGTGCTCGCGGTCTCGGGATCGCTCGAGAAGGCGACGCTCAAGACTATCCGCAAGGCGCTCGAGCTTTCGCGTCGCTCGGTCTTTACCTGCGATATCCCGCTCAACCTGGGCTACGTCTTTGGCATTGAGGGCAAGATTCCCGAGCACCTGCGCAACGAGCTGCTCTTTACGCCGTTTAAGCCGCAGCCCAATCCCACCATCGACATGACCCGCTCCATCCGCGAGCAGGTGCTGCAGCACGACAAGCTGCTCTTTTATCCCTACGAGGCCATGAACCCGTTCTTGGACTTGGTGCACGAGGCCGCCTATGACCCCGAGTGCATCTCGCTGCGCATCACGCTCTACCGCGTGGCCAAGCAGAGCCGCCTATGCGAGTCGCTGATCGATGCTGCCGAGAACGGCAAAGAGGTCACGGTGCTCATGGAGCTCCGCGCACGCTTTGACGAGCAGAACAACATCGAGTGGGCCGAGCGCCTGGAAGAGGCCGGCTGCACCGTCATCTATGGTTCCGAGGGCTTTAAATGCCACTCAAAGATCTGCCAGCTCACCTATCGCGAGGGCATGGCGCTAACGCGCCTCACGCTTTTGGGCACCGGCAACTTTAACGAGAAGACGGCCAAACTCTACAGCGACTTTATGCTCATGACAGCCCATCCCGGCATCGGCGAGGACGCCAACCTGTTCTTCCGCAATCTGTCGCTGGGCAACCTGCGCGGCGACTACCGCTTCCTGGGTGTGGCGCCCGTCGGACTGAAACCGCTCATCATGCGCGGGCTTGACCGCGAGATCCAGCGCGCCCTTGCCGGCGAGCCCGCCCGCGTGTTCTTTAAGCTCAACTCGCTGACCGACCGCGAGGTTATCGACAAGATCGCCGAGGCATCGTGTGCCGGCGTGCGCGTAGACATGATCATCCGCGGCATCTCGTGCCTCAAGCCCGGTGTTCCGGGCAAGACCGAGAACGTGCATGTCCGCTCCATCGTCGGACGCTTTTTGGAGCACGCGCGCGTCTATGCTTTCGGCGTGGACTCGGACATGATTTACCTGAGCTCGGCAGACATGATGACGCGCAACACCGAGCACCGCGTGGAGATTGCCTTCCCCGTGCTCGACCCCACCTGCCGCGCCCTAGTGCACGAGTACATGGGCATGCAGCTGCACGACAACGTGAAGGCCCGCAGCCTCACGAGCGACGGCACCTGGGTCCCCGTGGAGCGTGCAGAGGGTGAGAAACCCTTCAACTCGCAGGAAGCCCTGCTGGAGCGTGCCTATCGCAACGCCGAGGCCGCCGCGCAGCAGCGCGCACAGGAGAAGGAACGTGTGGCCGAGGAGGCCATTCAGGCCGAGGTTGAACACGGGGCAGCTGCCAAACCGGAAGCGGTTGCAGCTCCCCCGGTGAATGAGCCCGAGGCTGCCGCAGAGCCCGCCGTGGAGAAAGCGCCCGAGCCCGCTACTGCGACTCCGGAGCCCGCCGCCGAGGCAAAGCCCGCCCCTGCTCCTGAGCCGCAGCCGGCCACACCCAAGGTCCAAAAGGTCCAGGCGACCGTCATTGAGCCCGAGCCTGCACCTGCACCTCAGCCCGATCCGCAGGTCATCAAGCCCGCACCCGAGACGAGCGCCCGTCGCGATAAGCCCGCCGGCAAGACCAAGGCCATCGAGCGCCATCGCCCCGGCCGCGTGCGCATGGGCCTGGGTCTGATCGGCCTGGGTCTTAAGACGCTCATTACCGGCAAGACGAAATAGTCGTTTGTAGAAGCAGTTTGTAGAAGCGCCCCGCATTTGAGGAAAGCCTCGGATGCGGGGCGCTTTTCCCTGCTACCATGGTGCGAACAACAACGCGAATGACAGGCAGGAATATGAAGCTCACTATAGAATCGATGACCTACGGCGCCGACGGGCTGGCGCACGCCGACAACGGCAAGGCCGTCTTTGTGCAGGGCGCCGTGGCAGGCGACACCGT
>CAJLLB010000169.1 GCA_905207425.1 uncultured Collinsella sp. | reverse complement strand
CCGCCGCGGCGACGCCTGCCGTCTGATCAAGCGCTGCAACGACTTTGGCGCCGGCGGCGTCTCGGTCGCCGTGGGCGAGCTTGCCGACGGCCTGTATGTCGACCTGGACACCGTGACCAAGAAGTACGACGGCCTGGACGGCACCGAGCTCGCTATCTCTGAGTCCCAGGAGCGCATGGCCTGCGCCGTCGCCGACGGTGACGTCGAGGAGTTCATGGGCTACGCCGCCGAGGAGAACCTGGAGGCGACCGTTATCGCCGAGGTTACCGCTGAGCCGCGCATGCGCATGGCCTGGAACGGCGTCGCTATCGTCGACCTGTCCCGCGAGTTCCTCAACTCCAACGGCGCACCCAAGCACCAGGTCGCCCACGTGTGCGCCCGTAGCGTGTGGCAGCCCAGCTGGGCCGGCACCACGCTCGCCGAGCGCATGACCTCGCTCGTCACCGACCTCAACGTCGCTTCCAACAAGGGCCTTTCCGAGCGCTTCGACTCCACCATCGGCGCCGCGACCGTGCTCATGCCCTTTGGCGGCAAGACGCAGCTCACCCCCAGCTCGGCCATGGTCGCCAAGTTCCCCGTGGGCGGCGAGACCACCACGGCGAGTGCCATGGCATGGGGCTTCAACCCCTATCTGATGGAGGCCGACCAGTTTGCGGGCGCCTACCTGTCCGTGGTCGAGTCCATCGCCAAGCTCGTGGCTGCCGGCTTTGAGCACAAGCGCGCCTATCTCTCCTTCCAGGAGTACTTCGAGCGCCTGCGCACCGAGGCAGAGCGCTGGGGCAAGCCCATGGCCGCCGTCCTGGGTGCCCTTATGGCCCAGGTCGACCTGGGTGCCGGCGCCATCGGTGGCAAGGATTCCATGAGCGGCTCGTTTGAGGACGAGGCCGGCGAGCTCAACGTTCCGCCGACCCTGATCAGCTTCGCCGTCGCCGTGGGCAAGGCCGCCCGCGCCGTCTCGCCCGAGTTCAAGGGCCTCACGCACCGCGTCGTCCGCATCGCCCCCGCCATCTATGGCGAGGACTACCGCCCCGATGCTCAGCAGCTGCTCGCCGCGTTTGACGCCGTCGAGGCGCTCACTGCTACCGGCAACGCCCTGGCCATCTCCACGCCCGGCTACGGCTGCGGCGCCGAGAGCCTCTTTAAGATGTGCGTCGGTAACCAGATCGGTATCGAGCTTGCCGAGGATGTAGACGTGGAGAGCCTCTTCACCCCGCTCTACGGCAGCTTTATCGTCGAGCTCGCCGAGGATGCCGAGCTGCCCGAGGTCGCCGACGGCGTTGTCGTCGAGCCCCTGGGCACCACCGTCGAGGGCTATGTCATCGACACCGGTTCCGAAGTCATCGAGCTCTCCGAGCTCCAGGAGGCCTGGGAGAGCGGCATCGAGGGCGTCTTTGCCTACCGCAGCGCCGGCGAGACCGCCGAGGTCGAGACCATCGACTTCCGCGCCAAGGACATCCACGTGTACGGCGGCGCCAAGATCGCCCGCCCGCGCGTGGTTATCCCCGTGTTCCCCGGAAACAACTGCGAGTACGATAGCGCCCGCGCCTTCCGTGCCGCCGGCGCCGAGGCCGACACCTTCGTGATCAACAACCTCACGCCCGAGGCCGTGGCCGAGAGCACCCGCGAGCTCGCCCGCCGCATCCGCGAGAGCCAGATCGTCCCGGCGGCTTGTCGGGCGGCGACGAGCCCGACGGCTCCGCCAAGTTCATCACGGCGTTCTTCCGCGCTCCCGAGGTCACCGAGGCAGTCCGCGACCTGCTCAAGGCCCGCGATGGCCTGATGCTGGGCATCTGCAACGGCTTCCAGGCCCTGATCAAGCTCGGCCTGGTGCCCTACGGCGACATCGTCGACGCCACGCCCGATGCGCCCACGTTGACGTTCAACACCATCGGTCGCCACCAGAGCCGTCTGGTGCGCACCCGCATCTCGTCCAACTTGTCCCCGTGGCTGTCGCAGTGCAGCCTGG
The DNA here is from genome assembly GCA_905207425.1 of uncultured Collinsella sp. GTDB lineage: Bacteria > Actinomycetota > Coriobacteriia > Coriobacteriales > Coriobacteriaceae > Collinsella. Next base: position 1,427 of record CAJLLB010000169.1, on the reverse strand, counting down.
ACGACCCCTACACCGTCGCCATCAGCCACGGCGAGGGCCGCTTTGTCGCCAATGACGATGTGCTCGCCCAGCTGATCGCCAACGGCCAGGTCGCCACGCAGTACGTGGGCGAGGACGGCAAGCCCAGCATGGATCTCTCCGTCAACCCCAACGGCTCCGCACTCGCCATCGAGGGCATCACGAGCCCCGACGGCCGCGTCCTGGGCAAGATGGGCCATGCCGAGCGTCGCGGCGACAACCTGTACCGCAACGTGCCCGAGCATGTCCCCGGCGATAAGTTCATGCCGATCTTTGAGAGCGGCGTGGCCTACTTCGCTTAAACCTTTCCCATCGGGTACAATCCCTTCGGGTAACAACACCCGCCACCGACACATCCGGTGGCGGGTTCTTTTTTGCTTCGCGCATGTAGGAAGGACATCATGGAAAGCCGCAAGCCGTATCTCGCCACCCTGCCCGGACTCATCCTGGGCTGTCTTGTTTGCTGTGCACTCTGGGGATCGGCCTTTCCCTGCATCAAGATCGGCTACGCACTCTTTGGTATCCCGGCGCACGACAGCGCTTCGCAGCTGCTCTTTGCAGGTTTACGCTTTACGCTTGCCGGCGCCCTGGTTATCGTTGGGATGAGCGCGGCCCAACGCCGCCCCCTCATACCGCAAGCGCGCGACATCAAGCCCATCTTTGTCTTGTCGCTCTTCCAGACTATCGGGCAGTACTTCTTTTTCTATCTGGGCCTCTCGCGCGCCAGCGCCATGTCGAGCTCCATCATCGAGGCCAGCGCCAACTTCCTCGCAATCCTCTTTGCCGCCCTGGCATTTCACACCGAGAAGCTCAATACGGCCAAGGTGCTTGGCTGTGCGCTGGGCTTTGCCGGCGTCGCGCTCGTCAACCTTTCGGGCGCAGATGGCACCTTTGGCTTCAGGCTCGATGGCGAGGGCTTTATCCTAGCCTCCACTGTCGCGGGTGCTCTTTCGACCTGCCTGATCGGCATCTTCTCGCGCAAGCACGACGGTGTTTTGCTTGCCGGCTGGCAGTTTTTAGTCGGCGGCCTGGTCCTCACCGCCATCGGCTTTTTGATGGGTGGCGCGCTCTCCCCCACGGCGATTGTCCCCGCCATCGTGCTCATCATCTACATGGCGCTTATCTCCGCGGTCGCCTACTCGCTGTGGTCGCGCCTGCTTGCCGTCAACCCCGTCAGCCGCGTCTCGGTCTTTGGGTTTATGAACCCCGTCTTTGGTGTGCTGCTGAGCGCGCTACTGCTCGGCGAAGGCGCGGGCACGAGCCCCGTTACCGTCATCGTTGCCCTGCTGTTGGTCTGCGGCGGCATCATCATCGTCAACAGGCCCAAAAAAGCCTAGCGAGCTCACCTTTTTAGGGAGGGCATTCGCATACTTTAGCTTAATGGAGCACACTGGTTCTCGTTGATTTCG
>CAJLLB010000168.1 GCA_905207425.1 uncultured Collinsella sp. | reverse complement strand
GGATGCGCCCGGCTCGCTCGTTTCATCGATAGAATAGCCGGCACCTCGATCAAGCACCTCAACCACAACGCGATCGCCATAGGCCTGAACCGTCAGGACGCACCCGATACCGCCCGCATGGTCATAGGCATTACCCAGCGCCTCCCCCGACGCCAATGCGACATCGTAGCGCTCGTCACGGCGCAACGGAAGCGATTCAAGGAGTTCGGCGATGCGATGTCGGTAGTATGGAAGATTCTCGATACCCTGACGGACCTCGACGCTCTTACTCCAGCGAGGCAGCTCCCCCACCGGAATGGCGGGAATAGACTCCCGTGCCGGCCCCGCGACATGAAGGATATCGACAAGACGAGCAATCTCCAAAAAGCGAACAACTTCACCCGATGCATTGACGAGCGAAAGCAGGCCTTCTCGCCTCATGAGCTCACGAGCGCGCGTAAGCAGGAATGCCAAGCCCGTCGAATCGATAAAGCTAACAGCCTGACAGTTGATGACAACACGACGCACGCCGCGGCCAATCAAAGCATCCAACCGCCGACGCAGCGCAGGCACCGTGGCGATGTCGATATCGCCTGGTGGCGTCAAAACCGCTATGTCATTCCACTCATTCATACGACCATGGTTCCCCAAAAAAGCCCACTCGATGCATTCGTTTCCCCAACCGTACGGATTCAGCCCGCCCAGCGTCGTCTATGAACGACCCCGTAAAAACTCAAGGGACACCAATGCAATGTCATCGTCCAGCGCCGATTCGGTAAATCGGTCAAGCTCGCCCAAGACCTTGCCGCAGATTCCCGATACGCCCTCACCCGAGACAGAGAGCAGAAGGTCACGAAGGCGCTGCTCACCAAAGAACGCTCCGGTGCGGTCGCGGGCCTCAATCGTTCCGTCCGTATACATGAAGAGCATGTCGCCAGGAGCGAACGTAAACACGCCTGTCTCGTACACCATGCTCTCAAAGGCACCGATTACGCCCGATTGGCATCCAAGCAGCTCGACCTCTCCCCCACGGGCCTCGCCGCCACCCAGCGGCATCGACTCTGGCCTAATGACCATGGTCGGAGGATGGCCCGCCGAACAATACGTTGCGCGTCCGGCTTTAAGGTCAATCTTGGCGATAAAGGCCGTCACGAACGTCTCGACCCTCGAAAAGCCCATGAGCATGCTGTTAAGGGAGCGTGCCATGCGGGCCGGGCCAGCGCCCTCCCAGGCATATGCCGTCAGGGCCGTCTTGACGAGCGCGGACATCGATGCGGCCTCAATGCCTTTGCCAGACACATCACCCAAAATCATGACGGCGCAGTCGTCGGGAAGTCGGATGAGCGTATAGAAATCGCCGCCGACCAACGCCGAGTTCGTGGCCGACAGGTACACCGAATCGGTTGCGATACCCGGAACATCCCCCAGGGAATTTCTCATGCCGATCTGGAGGGTCTGAGCGATATGGCGCTCCTCGCGCTTTTGAGATTCGCCTTCGTAGATCAGTTCAAAGTCATGCGCCAAGTGCACCAAGTAGTCATATTCAAGGTCATCAATCGGCTCTTGGCTACCATCACGAAGCAGCAGCGCGCGCGTCGTCGGGCTCTTCGCAACAGAAGCAGGAACAATCGCGTCGTTACTGTGCTTGCCATCACCCTCAGAGCGCGGGCGCCCCGCCTCGATGCCGGAGTCGACGTAGAGGCCTTGACAAGGCAGACCATGCGCCCTAAGCCAGCCTCCCATAGGCATCGATTCGTCAACGCGAGTTATACGAACGTGTTTAAGGTCCTCGGCACTCGTACCGCCCAAAACAGATGCCTCAAAGCCATCAGGGCCAGCCCCCAGACATGCCGCTGGCGCCGTCGTGGAAAAGAAAAGCTTCTCGGGATCGTCCGGCAAAGCAACGCGACTGCCGCCTTCAAAATCTATGACGTAGGAATCCAGACTGGCATCATACTCAACAGGGCAAAAATGGCAGTTAAGCATATTGCAGATCTCGGACGATACCGCCTGGGTGGCCGCGGCGGAATCGTCTAGAAAGGTAAACAACTCATCACGCAAGACATTGAGCGAGCGGCCTAGCTCGGCCGTGCGACGGGAGCGAAGGCTCGATGCCATGCCGACCAGCTGGATAGACAGGTAATCGCAAATGACCTCGAGTACATTAACGTCATAGGCGAGCGGAGCCTGGGGGCGTTTCCAACCAACTTCCAGCACGCCAAGGATCTGCGTACCGTAAAAAACGGGAAGACAGATCTCGCTGCGGTACGGAGGCATATCCTGCATGCGCAACAGGTGCTTAGAACGATTGTCCAGGTCCATGAACATACCGGAGGCGGCCTTATCACCCTCAAGGTCCTGTTGAATCGACAAGCGACAGGCACGCGACTCACGAAGAACATACGTCGGAATGCCAGCGCCATACGGCAAAAACTCAGGCAGGTAGCTGTCGTACAGCTCCTTGGAAACACCGCGAAGTTTAAAACCGCCGCTCTCAGAAAAATAGATAGCGGCACCCGAAGCATCGAGCGTTCCTACAAGCTGGTTCAAAACGGTATCAAGTAGGCTGGGCAGCTCATCGGAGCCCACGGTACTCATAATGACCGAGAGCGTGCCAGAGAGGCGCTTGTTCGCCACTCTAAGCTCCGAAAGCGCACGCTTGAGCTGACGGTCGTGCGAATACTGTTCTTCGATGCTATGGAGCGCCACCAGGACACGTGGCGCGCGGCGCCCAAAGATACGTGGAGGCGTTACGGAGCCCGCACGAACCAAGACGGGGATAAAGGAGCCGTCACTCAGCTTGAGCATCAGTTCGTTCTCGGAGCCATCAGTTTCAAATGGCAGACGATGTTCCGTCGCACGTTCAAAAGCGGACGAGTACAGGACGTCTTTAACATCTCCACCGATGACGTCGGCACGTTCCTCGCACATCAAGCCAAGTAAGCGATTATTCACATGCAGAATGGTTCCGTCGAGCTCGCAGATGATGACAGCATCGCTCGTAATCTCGACTAGTTGGGCAACGTCTGCCCACTCGTTGCGTTCAAGCGTTTCCATCGTGGACCCCACCGTCTATCGGTAACAAAAAAGCCTCCGAAGAGGCTTCTCAAATGCGATGGTGTCGGAGGCGGGACTTGAACCCGCATGACCAAAAAGCGGTCACTAGCACCTCAAGCTAGCGCGTCTGCCAATTCCGCCACTCCGACATGCTATGTTGTTGATTCACGGTTCGTTTTGTTGGACCCGCGTGTTCAACGAGGAAGATAATAACCTATGATTCGAGAACTGTGCAAGCACTTTTTTCAAAAAAGTTTACGAATTTGTAAATGCGCAGGTAGATCCGTATGTCCGGGTCGGAATGGGGGCAACTTCCCAACGCGTCCTCGGGCATGCGGTACATTTTGATTCGCGCTTCGCGCTACAAAATGTACCGCCCCCTGCGGAATGCGTTGGGAAGTTGCCCCCATTCCGACC
>CAJLLB010000167.1 GCA_905207425.1 uncultured Collinsella sp. | reverse complement strand
CCGTATGCCCTCCGCCGTTGGTTACCAGCCCACGCTGGCAACCGAGATGGGCGACCTCCAGGAGCGCATTACCTCGACCAAGACGGGCTCCATTACCTCCGTCCAGGCTGTCTACGTCCCCGCAGACGACCTGACCGACCCGGCGCCTGCCACGACGTTTACGCACCTCGACGCCACCACGGTTCTTTCGCGTAGCATTTCGTCGCTCGGCCTGTTCCCGGCTATCGACCCGCTCGCATCTTCCTCCGACGCTCTCGATCCCTCGATCGTCGGCGAGGAGCACTACCGTGTCGCCGTCAAGGTCCAGGAGCTCCTGCAGGAGTACTCCGACCTTCAGGACATCATCGCCATTCTGGGTATGGACGAGCTGTCCGAGGAGCAGCGCCTTACGGTCAACCGTGCCCGTAAGATTCAGCAGTTCCTCTCGCAGTCCTTCCACGTCGCCGAGAAGTTCACCGGCAACCCCGGTGTCTACGTCCGCGTCGAGGATACCGTCCGCTCTTTCGCCGAGATTGTCGACGGCAAGGCCGATGACCTGCCCGAGCAGGCTTTCCGCTATGCTTCCACGATTGAGGACGTGCGCGAGCGCGCCCGCAAGATGGGGGAGAAGTAGGTTATGCGTATCCGCATCGTGTGCCCCGTGAGCTGCGCCTATGAGGGCGACGCTGCGTTTGTGTCGATTCCGTCCACGGATGGCGAGTTTGGCGTTCTGCCTGCTCACTCCAGCGAGATCTGCACGATCGACCGCGGTTACGTTCGCGTTTCCGATAAGGCCATGGGCACTGTCGACCACACGTTTGCCGTGGCCGGCGGCTATGCCCAGGTTGTGGACGATGTCGTGACCGTTCTCGCCGAGCGCGCTTGCGATTTGGCGACCGTCGATGCCGACAAGCTTAAAGCTGATATTCAAGGTTTTGAAGAGAAGCTGGGTAATTTGTCGGAGGATGATGCACGCCGCGCCTACCTCTATAATGAAATCGCATGGTGTAAGCTCAAGCTTGCCCAATAGTCAAACGATTTAGCGTTCGACCATTTGCGAACACATCATGCCCGGGATGGCCCAGCCACCCCGGGCATGCTTTTTGAAAGGGTAGACCTTGGATATTATCCGCGTTGAGGGTGGCCACGCCATCGGAGGCTCCGTGCCCGTCTCGGGTGCCAAGAACTCCGCGCTCAAACTCATGGCGGCAACGCTTCTGGCGCCGGGCAAGACGACGCTGCAGAACGTGCCCGATATTTCCGATGTCCACGTGATGGGCAAGGTGCTCAAGGGCATGGGCGCTACGATCGATGTTCTCGACGAGCACACGCTCGAGATTGATACCTCTCAGGTCGATTCTTGGGAGGCCCCCTACGAGCTCGTTGCCAAGATGCGTGCTTCCACCGCCGTCATGGGACCCCTGCTGGGCCGCTTCCATCGCGCCAAGATTGCCATGCCGGGCGGCTGCAACCTGGGTGCTCGCAAGATCGATATGCACATTCTTGGTCTTGAGGCCCTGGGCGTTGAGTTCGATACCGCCCACGGTTACATCAACGCTAATGCGCCCCAAGGTCTGCGCGGTACCACCGTCACGCTCGAGTTCGCCAGTGTCGGTGCGACCGAGAACCTCATTATGGCATCCGTGCGCGCGAAGGGTACCACGGTTATCGACAATGCCGCTCGCGAGCCCGAGATCGTCGATCTCGCCAACATGCTCAACGAGATGGGCGCCAAGATTGTTGGCGCCGGTACGCCCGTCGTGACTATCGAGGGCGTGGAAGAGCTCCATCCTGTTACCCATCGCGTAGTAGGCGACCGCATCGAGGCCGGTACCTTTATCGTTGCCGGTGCGTTGATGGCCGACGATCGCGGTGTCGATGTAACGGGCTTTTGCCCCATTCACTTGGGCATGGTGCTCAAGAAGATGGAGCTCATGGGTATCGACTGCGAGCGCGTCGAGGATGGCGTCCATGTGAACCGTGCCGAGCGTATCAAGCCGGTCGACATCCAGACGCTTCCGTTCCCCGGCTTCCCGACGGACATGCAGGCACAGATTATGGTACTCTCCGCCCTTGCCGACGGCAGTTCCGTTATTACCGAGAACATCTTCGAGAATCGCTTTATGTTTGCCTCTGAGCTGGTGCGCATGGGTGCCGACATTCGTATCGAGAGTCATCATGCCATGATTCATGGCGTCAAGGGCTTCTCGGGCGCACAGGTTACCTCGCCCGATCTGCGTGGCGGAGCGGCCCTCGTCGTAGCGGGCTTGATCGCCGACGGGACGACCGAGGTTTCGGCCATCCATCACATCAAGCGCGGCTACGAGCGGTTTGTCGAAAAGCTGCAGGCGCTCGGCGCGCATGTCGAGCATGCTTCCGTCCCCGATCCCGTCATCTACTAATACAGGTTGCCTATGTTTAATAAAAAGCCCCTCGCGGATACCGCCGCCCGAAGACCCTCAACTGGTGCGCAGGCCAAGATCTGCAGTCGCGATAACGTGGCTCGCTATTCCGAGCGCGCTCGTCAACGTCGTCGTAGCCACACGATTCGTCACGTCGCGCTCATTGTCGTGCTTGGTGTGCTGCTGAGTGCCACTACCGCTGCCGGCCTGTGGTTTGCCACCATTATGGGCAAGCTCGGCGATTCTAATGTCATTACCGACAATCTGCGTCGGGTTCTGGTTGACACCGATGAGGCAAAGGATCCGTTCTACGTGCTGCTTCTTGGCACCGACGGCCGTCCGGGCGAGGATACGTATCGTGCCGACTCGATTATCCTGGCACGCATCGACCCCACGCAAAAGCAGGCGACGCTCATTTCCGTTCCGCGCGACACCAAGGTCGAGTACAAGGGCGAGACCATGAAGATCAACGCCTGCCATACCGTTGGCGGCGCCGAGGCCATGGTCGAGGCGGTCAACGAGCTGTGCGGTGTTCAGATTTCCCACTATGCCGAGGTCAGCTTCGACGGTATGCAGGCGCTGATTGATTCGGTTGGCGGTATCGACATTAACGCAACCGATGATGTTGACGACCCCGAGCACCTGGATATTAAGATTACCGCTGGCCAGCAGCATATGGACGGTGCCACCGCCCTTACCTATGCCCGCTGCCGCTACACCTATGCCGACGGCGATTACACGCGCATGCGCCACCAGCGTCAGGTGCTTGGCGCCCTTGCCAACCAGATTCTCAATAACTTCGATGCCACGAAGATTTTTGGCCTGGTTAATTCGCTGTCCGATATGCTCGTAACCGATATGAGCGTTCAGGATATCGTGGCTACGGTCAACGCCATGCGCGGTATGGATGTCGACGGTATCTACTCGGCCAACCTGCCCTCGTACGCCGACGACAGCACCATGATCGACGGTGTGAGCTACGTCTTTGTCTACGAGGACGAGCTCAAGGAAATGATGGAGCGCGTCGATGCCGGCAAGGATCCCAAGGGTCCCAACACCATGGGTCTTTCCGACGGTTCCAGTTCTACGATCGGCGACCTGAACAACAACACGTCTGACGACTACGCAAACGGTACCGCAACTTCATCGGTCAGCTCTGACGATTCCGATGACTCAGGCGATTCGAGCGATTCGGACTACTACGAAGAGCCCACCGGCGACGGTAACGGCTACGAGGCCAACTACTAGAGTTACGCGGTTTTACCAAACCGCGTAACCAGTTGACGCTGCAAACCCGCCAGAGCGGCAATCTGCCTT
>CAJLLB010000166.1 GCA_905207425.1 uncultured Collinsella sp. | reverse complement strand
TCGGCACAGCGATGGTGAACACGGCGTGGTTCTTAGTCGGAGCAACGCCCTCGAGGCTGCGGACATCGGCGAACTCGGGGTTGTTGATGATGATGCCGATAGCCTTGGCGGTGTCCATGGAGGAACCGCCACCGATGGTCACGATAGCGTCAGCCTCGGCGGCCTTGAAGGCCTCGACGCCGTCCTTGACGTTCTGGATGGTGGGGTTGGGCTTGATCTCGGAGTAAAGGCTCCAAGCGATGCCGGCGGCGTCGAGCTCGTCGGTCACCTTAGCGGTAACGCCAAACTTGACCAGATCGGGGTCGGAGCAGACGAAGATCTTCTTGTAGCCACGACGCTGGAGCTCGCCGGGGATCTCCTTGATGGCGCCGGAACCATGGTAAGAGATGGTGTTGAGAACGAAACGATTAGCCATTGATAGCCTCCTATCGTGCGCGGGGCACCCGTTACGCCCCGCACTATAAGTCCCATCCTAACGCTTTTGAAACAAAAAACACGTGAGAACGTCAAAGGTGTTAAAGCGTTTCAACAACTGGCATCGTCACTACCCGACCACTAAACAAAAAAAGGGGCGACCGAGATGGCCGTCCCCTCCCCATTATCGATCTATCTGACAAGGGGACTGCCCCCTTGTCACATCTTGCCGCTATTTTTGGCAGGCGTCTTTCCAATCTTCGCAGGCACGCTTCCAGCGAGAGCGCAAATCGCGCTCGCGGTCGATGAACATGATGGCAAACGCGACAAACAGCAGCAAACTCGCCACGACGATGGCGTGCAGCCCCATGCGCTCAATACACCAGTTGCCCAGCACGGCGCCAAACACAAAGATAAAGATCACGCCAAAGTACAGCAGGCCGTTTTCCAAAAAGCCGCGCCTGTGGGTGATGATGTAATCGTCCACGTTTTGCAGCGCGTTGCGCAAGTTGCCGATGCACATGGTCGTAGCGATGCCGTGACCGTGGATCTTGCGGAAGCTCTCGACCTGCATGCCGCAGGCAAATGAGGTGAGGCAGTTGGCGAGCAGGTTGAAATTGCCGCCCGGGATAAAGCTCACGCCCAGCAAGATGACGGCTTCAAAGAACACCGTCACCTGACGCCAGTGGATCACACTGCCAAACCGCTCGTGTACCAGGTCGGCAAGCATAATGCCCACAGCAAACGACACCACAGGGAAGAAGTAGCGCCCCGCAAGTGCCCAGTTGCCCTCCGAGATGCTCACGCCCACGAGCAGGATGTTGCCTGTCTGCGCGTTGGCGAAAACATGGTCGCGCCCAATGTACGAATACACGTCCATAAAGCCACCGGCGAGCGCCAAGATGATGCCCAGCTCAATAGACTCCGATATCTGTTTGGCACGCTGCATCGTCGTGCATCCTCCTTGTTGACGACTCTCTCGTGCGTTGGCGGAAACATAGCCGCCGTTCATACTGTAACCCATTGACAACATGGCGTGCGCGCGAGACGGGTTCTCCAACGCGCAGATACACAGTCTGGAAACAAACAACACCCGCATCGACGCGCCGATCCGCTAGCTCATGTACTCCACCAGTCTTTTTAGCCCGTCCCAAAAAGACTGGTTACAATTACGTGCAGCATACAAACACCGGGAGGGATCGTGGCAAAAAAGTCTCAGCACGCTCAGAACAACCAGCGCAGTCAGCAGGGCAAACAGGGCCAGCAGCAAAAGCGCGGTGGCAAGGCCCAGAGCGGCCACACCACTCATGCCCCAGCAGCACCCGTCCGCCCCTGGCGCCCGGGCCGCGATAAGTTCCTCCCCGTCAGCCGCGCCGACATGGATGCGCGTGGCTGGGACCAGTGCGACTTTGTCTACATCTGCGGCGACGCCTACGTGGACCACCCCAGCTTTGGCATGGCCATCGTCAGCCGCGTCCTCGACGCGCACGGCTACAAGGTGGGCATCATCTGCCAGCCCGACTGGACCGATCCCGCCAGCATCAGCGTACTCGGTGAGCCGCGCCTGGGCTTTTTGGTCAGTGCCGGCAACATGGACTCCATGGTCAACCACTATTCGGTGACCAAGCACCGCCGCCACACCGACGCCTATACCCCTGGTGGCGAGGAGGGGCGCCGTCCCAATCGTGCCGTCACGGTCTACGGCAACCTCATCCGCCGGACGTTCAAGGACGCTCCCATCATCATCGGCGGCATCGAGGCGAGCCTACGCCGTCTGGCCCACTACGACTACTGGCAGGACAAGCTCAAGCGTTCGGTACTGCTCGACTCGGGCGCCGACATCCTCATCTACGGCATGGGCGAGCACGCGATTGTCGAGATTGCCGACGCGCTCGACGCGGGGCTGCCCGTCGATCAGATCACCTATATCAACGGCACCGTCTACCGCACGGGTTCGCTCGACGAGGTCTACGACTACGACCTGCTGCCCAGCTGGGACGACCTTGCCGCCGACAGGCTCAACTACGCACGCAGCTTCAATGTGCAGCAGCAGAATATGGACCCCATCACCGGACACCGCCTGGTAGAGCCCTACCCCAACGGCGTGTTCGTGGTGCAGAACCCGCCGTCGGCGACGCTCACCACCGACGAGATGGATGAGGTGGCCGAACTCCCCTACGCACGTGACTGGCATCCCGACTACGATGCTGCAGGCGGCGTGCCGGCCTTTGCCGAAATCAAGTTTTCCATTAGCTCCAACCGTGGCTGTTTTGGCGAGTGCTCGTTTTGCGCGCTCACCTTCCACCAGGGTCGCGTGCTGCAGATGCGCAGCCACGACTCGATCATGCGCGAAGCCGAGCTGCTCACGCACGACCCCGAGTTTAAGGGCTATATCAACGACGTGGGCGGACCGACGGCAAACTTTAGCCGCCCTGCCTGTGACAAGCAGCTCAAGCACGGCGTGTGCAAGAACAAACGCTGTCTGTGGCCGAGCGTGTGCAAGAACATGGTAGTCGACGAGAGCGGCTACACGCAGCTGCTGCGCGACCTGCGCCAGCTGCCGGGCGTCAAGAAGGTCTTCGTCCGCAGCGGCATCCGCTTCGACTACACCATGGCCGACGCCTCGGACGAGTTTTTGCGCGAGCTGCTGGAGCACCATGTCTCGGGCCAGCTGCGCGTGGCACCCGAGCACGTGAGCGACGCGGTGTTGTCCGTGATGGGCAAGCCGAGCCGCGCCGTCTACGACGCGTTCTGCCGTAAATTTGAACGCCTGAACCGCGAATACGGACTCAAGCAGTACGTGGTGCCGTATCTGATCTCGAGTCACCCCGGCTCGACCATGAAGGAAGCCGTGGACCTTGCCGAAGCCGTGCGCGACATGGGCTACATGCCCGAGCAGGTGCAGGACTTCTACCCCACACCGTCCACCATGTCGACGTGCATGTACTACACTGGCGTGGACCCGCGCACCATGGAGCCGATCTATGTGGCGCGCGACCCGCACGAGAAGGCCATGCAACGCGCGCTCATCCAGTATCGCAAGCCCGAGAACTACAAGCTGGTACGCGAGGCGCTGGAAAAGGCCGGGCGCCGCGACCTGATCGGCTACACCAAGCACTGTCTAATCCGCCCCGTGCCGCCGCGCCCGGGCGAGACGTCTGCTGGCGGTGGGCATGGGACCGGTAAGAAGGGCGGCAAACCGCACGGTGGCGCTGGCGCCGCCGGCAAGGGGCCCAAGGGCAGCAAGGGCCACGGCGGTATGTCGCGCGCGCAGAACACCGCCGGCCGTAACCGCGCGGCCCAGGGGCGTCAGGGCGCCAACGGCGGCGGTCGCCGCAACTAGCGTGGCGAGG
>CAJLLB010000165.1 GCA_905207425.1 uncultured Collinsella sp. | reverse complement strand
GGTCGGCCACGACCTTACCGGAACCGCCGCACTCGGGGCAGACCGACTGGAACGTGCCCGCACCAAACAGGAAGGACAGGTCGACGTCGATGTGGCCGCGGCCGCCACAGCTTGGGCAGGTATGGGCATGCTCGGAGGAGACAGAACCCGAGCCGCCGCAGTGACCACAGGTATCGAAGCGCGTATAGCGGACGGTCTTGCGGGCACCGCCCTTGGCCTCCTTGGCGTCCAGTTTGATATCGACGACCACGTTGGCGCCGTTCTCGGGATTGTAGGCAGCCTGGCCGCGACGCTGCTGGCCCCAAGCGCCACCAAAGGGAAAGCCGCCCTCAAAGGGATTGCCATAGCCCGTGTTGCCGGCGTAGCCGCCACCATAGGGCGAAGCTGTAGGAGCACCGGCAAAGGGATTGCCAGAACGCATGGCGTCATAGCGCGCACGTTTTTGCTCATCCGAAAGCACGGCGTAGGCCTCGGAAACCTCTTTAAACTTTTCCTCGGCATCCGGCTCTTTGTTGACGTCCGGATGGAGCTTGCGAGCCTTTTGCTGGAAGGCCTTCTGTATATCACGCGAGGTAGCGTCCTTGGAGACACCCAGAATCTCGTAATAATCTTTTTCGTTCATCGTCGCCATGCGCGGCAACCTCCTGCTCACAGCAGCGTATATATTCCGGTAATTCTACCCGAGCGGCCTAAGCTAGATCCCAAAACAGCTCGAACAGAACATTTCCATCGAGCCAGCCCAGGTGTGTCGGCGCCAGACGAGCTCGAACATGGCCCGCGACGACATCTGCCGAAGTGAAGGGTCCCTCATGGACTCCGAGCGTCTCGGGCACCCAAGTGGCAAGACCCAATTCGAGCGCGCGATCGCAAGCAGCTGTCAGCTCATCGGCCGGGATGACACGAGCCACGCGAACCAACAGGTCGGACGCAACACCGCGCGTCATGCGACAAGCGAGCATCAGGTCTTCGGCCGCAGCCTCGCGCTGCGACAGATATTCGGCCTCGAACGTCGTCGCGTCGTCGTCACGTTGCACCAGACGCACGCGGTACGCATCGCCTCGAGAAGACGCGCCGGGGAACAAACCTGCAAGACGGTCGAAATCCGCGGCGTCGAGCATGCCCGCGGCAGAACGACCCAGGCCCAGGTAGCCCCGTCCGGTCCAGTAGGCAATGTTATGGGCGCACTCATGGCCGTCGAGTGCGTAGCTCGCCACCTCATACGGGTGATAGCCGGCGGCACCCAGGAGCTCGCGTGCCACGTCCATGCAGGCGGCCTGAAAATCCTCATCAGGCTCGAGCGACTCGTCGCGGCACGCCATGCGATAAAGGGGCGTCCCCTCCTCGAGCGTGAGCGGGTAGACCGACACATGATGCGGAGCCGCCGCCAGCACGCCATCGAGCGTGCGCTTCCAACTCGCTGCGGTCTGCCCGGGAAGTCCGCACATGAGGTCGCACGACACATCGAGGCCAGCGTCCTTCACCGTCGCGATGGCGGCGAGCGCCCGATCGGCATCGTGAATACGGCCGATGGCAGTAAGTTCGGTGTTATCGAGCGTTTGCACGCCCAGAGAGACGCGTGTGACACCAACCTTGACAAGTGCAGTAGCGAGCTCGGCGGTCAGCGACTCGGGATTGGCCTCGCAGGTAAACTCAACGGGGGCGCACCACGCACGAATACGCCGCGCCAGCTCCACCAGGCGCTCCCCCGCCAGCGACGGCGTACCGCCGCCAACATAGACGGTGCGGATCTGGTCGAGGGCCCCAGCCTTACCAAAAGCATCGAGGCGCGCGTACAACTGCTCAAAATAGGAATCGAGCGCGGCATCCAAATCACACGAAGCAAAGCTGCGCGAGTCGAAGTCGCAGTAGCGGCACTTTTGGACACAGAACGGCACGTGCACGTACAGCGCGGTAACGGCCACCCTTAAGCCTCCAGCGGATGAGGGGGCACCGATTCGCCGGCGGCAAGGGCAGCCTCACAGGCCACCACATCATGCTCGATCTCATCGACCAGCGCCATAAACTCCTCATACGTGGAGCAGCGCACCACCTGCGCGCGCCAGGCTGCAGCATGGGGCATGCCTTTTAAGTACCAGCTTGCGTACGTGCGGGCACGCGACATGAGCGGCAGGAGCTCATGCGTCAGCGTTAGGTGCTCACGCAGGGCGTCCAGGCGCTCAACGGAGCTGCGAGCCGGCACCGGTATGCCATCGAGTGCAAGGGCGCGAGCATCGCCAAACACCCACGGGTTCCCATAGATACCGCGCGCAATAAACACCGCGCTGGCACCCGAGCCCTGCAGATGCTCCGCGGCATCCTCGGCCGAGAACACATCGCCCGAACCAATCACGGGAATCTCAACGGCGTCGGCAACCTCATCGACGACCGACCAATCGGCCTGGCCCGTATAGAGCTGCGTGGCGCAGCGGCCATGCACCGCCACCGCGGCGGCACCGGCGCCTTCGAGCATCTGGGCAAATGTCGCGGCATTACGGTCCTCGGCATAAAAGCCCTTACGGATCTTTACGGTCACGGGTACATGCGCCGCGCCCACCGCCGCCTCGACGATCTTCTCGGCCAAATCGGGCGTGCGCATGAGCGCCGAGCCCTCGCCCTTGGTAACAACCTTGCGGGCGGGGCATGCCATATTGATATCGATGAGCGACAGGCGAACGCCAACGCGCTCCTCGACGGCAGCGACGGCGCTCGCAAACTGATCGGGCTTGGAGCCAAAGAGTTGCACGCAAATCTGCTGCTCCTCGTCGGCCGGTAGCACCAGGCGCCAGGTCTTGTTGCCGGCATAGGCAAGGCCCGCCACGCTCACCATCTCGCTGTAGGCAAGGTTGGCACCGCGACGGCGGCACATGATGCGGTAGGCAGGGTCGGTCACGCCCGCCATGGCAATGCACACCCCCAGCAGCCGGCTCCGGTCAATGTGGTAGGCGTCCAGAAACTGCTCCAGCTCCTCCGGCGTCCGGACCACCGCCACGGCGCCGGCCTCCGCCAGCTCGCCGGGGGCGGCGTAGCCGAAGAACTCCACGCCCGCGCAGGCGATGCCGCACGCCTTGGCGCCCAGCACGTCGAACTTCCGGTCCCCCACCATCAGGATCTCCGGCTTGTGGGCCTCCGTCAGCTCGTCCGCCGGTGGACTGGGACTGTCCGGCGTAGCGCACCAGCCCGGCGTCCACCAGATCCGTCAGGTTCTGATAAATGGTGGGCAGGCTCAGGTCCAGGGCCTGGGCCAGGGACTGCCGGGTGCAGAACTCCTGGGCGCCGTACAGGTAGTGGTATACGTTGCTGCGGGTCTGCCTCCGGCGTTCATTCGAATTGACGTCCATAGTTTCCCTCTCATTCAACTCTTAAAGGCGCTTCTTTTATAAAACGGATTCACAAAACAGGTTTTGATATGTCTATATTATCACATTTTACTGCGCCGTCAACCTAAAATTTCAGATTTCATACAGTATTGCCCTGAAGAAGAGTGTGAGGGCCAGATGAAAACTTCAGGGAAGAAAATCTTGAAATTTTGCGGTTTGCACAAATACTTTACATAGATTTGATGCAGGCTGACAAAATTGACGGGAGCCCCCCGGTTTCTCTTGACTTTTATAAAGTTAGTTATAAAATGGTACTCGGAAGTGCAAAAGACTTCCAGTTCCGATCCACCTACATACACTGTGAGGAAAACAGGAGGAAAATGAGCTATGAAAAAATTTCTTGCACTGTCTCTTGCCTTAGCGATGTCCCTGTCTCTGGCCGCCTGCGGCGG
>CAJLLB010000164.1 GCA_905207425.1 uncultured Collinsella sp. | reverse complement strand
TCCATTTGAATTTATTCGTATAATAGTCCTTATATTTCTCATTTGTCACTTCTACATAATTATCAAGCGGCTGTTGTGGCGTAAGCCGAATCTGCATATGTTTCGTCAAATCATAGTCTTCCAGAATACGATTCAATACCACACACACCGCTTTTTCACTTTTACTGTCAAATCTGGTTTTCACCTTCGCAAATCTACCTTTTTCAAACTCTGATAGTTCATTAATATCTACTGCCATTGTATGATTCTCCTTGTAATTGTTCCATTCCTTCTTCTATACTGCTGACAATATCATATCCTTCTTTTTTCAATAACTTCAGATTATCTGAAATCGCCAGCATTTTGTGCTCTTCTCCCATAAAGTCGTCAAGCCTTATTCCATAATACACCGAATCCATTCCATATGTATCATAAAACATTTCTGTTGTTTTATATCGCTGAAAATAAGACATCCGGAAGCACTCATAACCTCTCTCATCTCCCCAATATACCCGAGAATCAAATTCTACAATATGATCTTTAATTTTTCTTCCCATACTGTACATTTCGAATACGACCGTCGACTTTCGCTAAGGCCTTGGCGTCGCCGTGGACCTCGACGATGCGGGGCGCGCGGATAAACGTCAGCGGCACTTCACCGTCGATGCCGGCTATTTGCCCCTTGGTTCGAAAGCTGCCGAGCTGCCTGCCGTAGGCATTGCGCTCGACAAGTACATCCATGGTTTCCAGACGCGGCGTGCCCTTATCGTCATGGGCGGCAAGGTCGTGAGCCAGTAGAATCAGGCCGGCGCAGGTGCCCAGGACGGGCATACCTTCAGCGATACGGGCACGAAGCTCCTCGAGCATGCCCAACTCATCAAGCAGCTTCCCTTGAACGGTAGACTCGCCGCCGGGAAGTACCAGACGGTCAAAGTCCTGCTTCAAATCAGCCGCCTGCCTCAGCTCAATACAGTGTGCGCCAAGCTCGAATAGTCTTGCCTCGTGCTCGGCAAAAGCGCCTTGGACCGCCAGCACGGCAACCGTTTGGTCTGCATAATCGCTCATGTGCGATCCTTTCTGCTGGACTAGCGCCCGCGCTCTTCCATGATAATCTCGATTTCGTCGGCGTTAATGCCCACCATGGCCTCGCCCAGGTCCTCCGAAAGCTCGGCGATGAGCCTGGCATCGGTGAAGTTTGCCACGGCCTTGACGATGGCAGCGGCGCGCTTGGCGGGGTCGCCGCTCTTAAAGATGCCCGAGCCGACAAAGACGCCCTCGGCACCCAGCTGCATCATCAGCGCGGCATCGGCCGGGGTCGCTACGCCGCCGGCGGCAAAGTTCACGACGGGAAGCTTGCCCGTGGCATGGACCTCGCGTACCAGCTCGACCGGAACCTGCAGTTGCTTGGCTGCCTCAAAGAGCTCGTCGTCGCACAGGGCAACAACGTCGCGGATCTGCTTTTGGATCTTGCGCATGTGACGCACGGCCTGAACGACGTCGCCCGTACCCGGCTCACCCTTGGTGCGAATCATAGTGGCGCCCTCGGCAACACGGCGCAGCGCCTCGCCCAGATCGCGGGCGCCGCAGACAAATGGCACGTCAAACTGGGTCTTGTCGATGTGATAGACGTCATCGGCAGGGGAGAGAACCTCGGACTCGTCGATGTAATCGATCTCGATAGCCTGCAGGACCTGCGCCTCGACAATGTGACCGATGCGGCACTTGGCCATAACAGGGATGGAGACGGCCTCTTGGATGCCCTTGATCATCTTGGGGTCGCTCATGCGCGAGACGCCGCCTGCGGCACGGATGTCGGCCGGGATGCGCTCGAGTGCCATGACGGCGCAGGCGCCTGCCTCCTCGGCGATGCGTGCCTGCTCGGGCGTGGTGACGTCCATGATGACGCCGCCCTTGAGCATCTGCGCGAGTTCGCGATTGAGTTTGACGCGATCGGCCTTGCTGGTCTGTTCTGCCATGGTTGCTCCCTTGGTTGGCATGTGCATTGCTTGACGGAACATCCTATCGGGGAGCTGGGTATGGCAAAATACTCAGTTTTCGAGATAATAATAAGGTCAGCCTAATACCAGATTGAACAGCTCGATAAGGTCAGGTGGCAAACTCATGCTTGACTACAATTTGGAAAAACGCGGCGAAGCATCGCTTTATGAGTATGTTTACCAGCAAATTCGAGATGATATTGTTGCTGGACGTATTGTGGCGGGGGAGCATCTTCCGTCTAAGCGCGCCTTTGCCAGTCATCTGGGAATCAGTGTCATTACCATCGAGAATGCATATAGCCAGTTACTTGCCGAGGGCTATATTTGCTCAATGCCGCGTCGTGGCTACTACGCTTGCAAGCTTCCGGATGCACCGGTTTTGCCTTTGGCTTCGCAGGGCATCGACCGAGATACCGTCTCTGTGGGCCTCAGCGCGCATGATGTCAACGGACAGGTCGAGCTGTTCGATGCACTTTCTCCTTCCGCTTTGGAGGCGGCGCGGCTTTGGCAAAGCGCACTACGGGCGACGCTGGCATCCGAAGATGAGCGCGAAATCTTTTCGCCCGCACCGGCGCAGGGCACCGCTCGGCTGCGACGCGCAATTGCTCACCATCTGCGTGGGACAAGGGGCATGAATGTCGACCCCAACAACATTGTTATCGGTGCAGGCGCCCAGCTGCTCGATACCATGTTGGTTCAGTTGCTTGGAGCCGACAAGGTGTATGCCGTTGAGGACCCGGGCTATTTGCGTCTGACGCGTATCTATCAGGCTATGGGCTGCCAAGTACGACATATCCCGTTGGATGATGAGGGCGTGGACTTGAGCACTCTGCAGAAAAGCGGGACCGATGTCCTTCACTTGATGCCGTCTCATCAGTATCCGACCGGCCTTGTGACGAGTATTGCGCGTCGCTATGCGCTACTGAGCTGGGCCGCCGAGCGACCAGGTCGGTATCTCATCGAAGATGACTTTGATTGTGAGTTTCGCCTTGCCGGCAAGCCGATTCCCGCGCTCGCGTCGATCGATGCCGCCCAGTCGGTTATCTACACCAACACGTTTTCGAAGAGCCTTTCATCGGCGTTGCGTTTGGCGTATATGGTGTTGCCCGATGAGCTAATGGAGCGGTTTAGGCGCAACCTTGGTTTCTACGCCTCGTCGGTGAGCTCTGTTGACCAGGTCGCTTTGGCGCGTTTGCTGGAATCGGGTGATTACGAGCGACATGTGAACCGCGTGCGCGTTCGTGCTCGCGAGGCGCGTGATGGCCTGACGTCGCTTGTGCGGAAAGCGTTTCCGGCAGGGGAGGTCTCGATCGAACATGCAGACGCGGGCCTTTACTGCACCGTGGTTGCGGAGCGCGGAGCGGGCGGAAGCTCTTTTGTGCGGGCCCTCACGCGCTCGAGTATCCCTTTTGTCGATATCAGTGACTGTTATTGGTGTGCCGATGGCGCATTTGTCCCTGAAAACTCAAGTCAAATTCTTGTTCAGTATGACGATTTGAGTTCAAAAGCGCTAAATACCTTGGAATCGCAGCTAATGGGAGCACTCTGCAACCTAAGTGAGTAGGCTTTTGGAACTTTGGCGACCAGGCAGTTTTGTAACAAGCTATCTACCTGCGGTTTTGAAAAGCAGGATGACCGGGCTGCTCGGGATGTTCAAAAAAGTCTACTCACTTGTCGCGCAAAGCTTCTGCATGAGAAAAAATGGGGTTTTCAACAGAACTTCGTCCAGCTCTCGGCAAGCTTTTGGCCAGTTGGGGTAGCGCGCAGAGATGTGG
This sequence comes from uncultured Collinsella sp., assembly GCA_905207425.1. Taxonomy (GTDB): domain Bacteria; phylum Actinomycetota; class Coriobacteriia; order Coriobacteriales; family Coriobacteriaceae; genus Collinsella. The sequence continues at coordinate 18 of CAJLLB010000164.1, read as the reverse complement.
TGTAAGAGGCGGGGCATG
>CAJLLB010000163.1 GCA_905207425.1 uncultured Collinsella sp. | reverse complement strand
GCCGGGGCCCTCGAGGCCGAGACGGCGGCGCTGCCCGAGGGCGACGAGACCTACGCGTGCCTGCTCACCGTGCCCGGCATCGGCCCGAGGACCGCGGCGCAGCTCGCGGTGTCGGTCGACATCGGGAGGTTCCCGGACCACGACCACCTGGCCTCGTACTGCGGCATAGCCCCGAGGGTGAGGAGCTCCGGCACGTCGGTGAGGTCGGTCAGGGCGTCCAGGCGCGGCGACGCGAGGCTCAAGTCCCTGCTGATCTTCTCGTGCAACAGCCTGGTGAGGTCCTCGGGGCGCTACGGCGAGTACTACCGGGCCTGCAGGGCACGGGGCATGGGGCACGGGCGGGCGCTCAAGGCCGTCGCGAGGAAGCGGCTCAGGGCGATATACGCCGTGATGCGCGACCGGGTGCCCTACCGGGAGTAGCCCCGACGGTTGACAAAACTATAGGAACACCCAATGACTAGGTGTGGTTGCTACCAAGGAGTGTCCCGGGGTGCCGGCATAAAAGGAACGTCCCTAACTGCCGGGTTTAGGCTGTTAGGTCGAGTTCGTAGAGGAAGCTTTCGCGCGGCATGTCGTGACGGCGCTCTTCGCGGTTGGCGCGGTGCGTGGCCGTGCGCTTAAAGCCGTGCAACTCGTAGAACTTCCACGAGCAGTTGGAGTCGGTGTACAGGTGCGCCCTCGTCGCTCCAAGCGAGGACAGGTGCGAGACCGCGGCATCGAGCAGAACCGTGCCAACGCCCAGGCCATGGACATCGCGATCCACGGCAAGCAGCGTGACCTCGTTGTCGTGCGGCAACGGGCTGCTCTCGAGCAGGCGGTTGTTGGTTCGGATGGTTGCGCGCACAAACGAGAGATACTCCGCGCAGGCATCAGGCTCCAGCTCACGCATCTGCGATAGCAGCGCGCGTTCGGTATCCATCCAATGCTCGTTGATAGTGACGCCGGAGTTCTGTCCTGCGCGTGCAAGTGCAATGCCGCGCGCCTCGCCGTCAATCACCGCAACCTGCGAAAACGTCGATGACGAAAGGCAATAGGCGAGGTCGCACGCGGCCTCAAGGCGGTTGTACTCATCGTTATCCGAATTATTATGCCAAAGCTGCTGCAGAATCAACGCGATGGCGTCGAAGTCTTCGGTATCAAACGGTCGGTAGAGAACCCGCGAGACCATGGTGCCTCTTTCTTTTGCGGATGCATATCGAGCACAGTTCTACCACGCCATTGGCATCAAATTATGGTGCCCCTGTGTTCCATGAACTCACCGTGCCCGGTGTCGTGCCCATCCCCTCCGCTCACAAACTTTTTCTGCACATGCGCCCGTTGCGGGGTGCATCGATGCGCTCGATGCGCTACATTAAATCAGTATTTTCAATGCCGCTGCGCGAGCGCTGCAGATCGACGTATCACCGACTCACAGAGCACGGCGGCGTACCAGACAGGAGGACTGCATGGGATCTGATGTGAAGATCGCACGCGCGTTGATCTCGGTTACCGATAAGACGGGCGTCGTCGATTTCGCACGGACGCTGGTCGATGACTTTGGCGTCGAGATCATCTCTACGGGCGGCACAGCTCGTGCCATCGAGGACGCGGGCGTTCCCGTAACCCCCATCGAGGAGTTCACGGGCTATCCCGAGATGATGGACGGCCGCGTTAAGACCCTGCACCCCAAGGTCCACGGCGCGCTGCTGGCCCGCCGCGATTCCGAGCAGCACATGCAGGAGGCGGCTCAGCACGGCATTAAGCTGATCGACCTGGTCGTCGTCAACCTGTACGAGTTCGAGAAGACCGTCGCCAATCCCGAGGTCACCTTCGCGGATGCCATCGAGCACATCGACATCGGCGGTCCCTCCATGCTGCGCTCTGCTGCCAAGAACGCCACGAGCGTTACCGTCATTTCCGACCCGGCCGACTATGATGCCGTCCTGGCCGAGATGCACGAGACCGGTGGCTGCACCACGCTTTCCACCCGTCGTCGCCTGCAGGTGAAGGTCTACCAGACCACCGCCGCCTACGACACGGCTATCTCCCGTTGGCTTGCCGCCCAGGCAAGCGACGTGGCGGACACCTCTGCCAAGCTCGAGATTTCGCTGGAGAAGGTTGACGACCTGCGCTATGGCGAGAATCCTCAGCAGAAGGCTACGGTCTACCGCTTTGCCGAGGGCTGCGAGAACACCGCGAGCTCGCAGTTCCCGCTCGTTGGCTCCGAGCAGATCCAGGGCAAGCCGCTCAGCTACAACAACTATCTGGATGCCGATGCCGCTTGGAACCTGGTCCGCGAGTTCGATGAGCCGGCCTGCGTGATCCTCAAGCACCAGAACCCTTGCGGTTCCGCCGTTGCCGAGGACATTACGGCTGCCTACGATCGCGCCTTCGCCTGCGATCCCAAGAGCGCCTTTGGCGGCATCATCGCCTGCAACCGCGAGGTTCCCTATGAGCTGGTCGAGCACTTTGCCGATCAGAACAAGCAGTTCGTCGAGGTTATCATCGCCCCGAGCTACACTGCCGATGCGCTCGAGCGCATGGCCAAGCGCCCCAACCTGCGCGTGCTGGCCACCGGCGGCGTGGACCACGGCGCCCAGGTGGAGCTGCGCTCCATCGACGGCGGCATGCTGGTGCAGGAAGTCGACCACGTGACCGAGGATCCCGCGACCTTTACGTTCCCCACCGACCGCAAGCCCACCGACGCCGAGATGGCCGAGCTCGAGTTTGCCTGGAAGGTCTGCAAGGGCGTTAAGTCCAACGCCATCCTGGTTTCCAAGGGCAAGGCCGGCATTGGCATGGGCCCGGGTCAGCCTAACCGCGTTGACTCTGCGCTGCTTGCCTGCGAGCGTGCCGAGGACTTCTGCGAGCGCGAGGGCGTGGAGAAGGGCGGCTTTGCCTGCGCAAGTGACGCATTCTTCCCGTTCCGCGACAACGTCGACGTGCTTGCCGAGCATGGTGTGACCTGCATCATCCAGCCCGGCGGCTCCAAGCGCGATGACGAAAGCATCCAGGCCTGCAATGAGCACAATATTGCTATGGTGTTTACGGGCGCCCGCCACTTCCGCCACTAAGTTCCGCTTTGGGACAAAATAATCTCCGCAAAAGACGGCTGCTCCGTTTGGAGGGCCGTCTTTTTGGTATAAGAGGACGGAATGACTAACACGAAAGGTATGACCATGCCCCAGATTGATGATGCCGAGCTGTTTGGCAATGCCGAGGATCAGCGTGCGTACGAGGACTTTTGCGCCAATCAGGAGGCGGTCGAGAAGTTCACGCTCGACAAGCCCGCGCTCATCTGCCGTTGGCGCATGTCCAACAAAAAGGTGCCCATGCTCAATCGCCACATCCGTGCGCTATCCGAGCGCCTGGTGCAGGGCGAGCCGCTTACCCATAACATGCTCAGCTGGGCCAAACAGCACGTTGAGTGGTCGCTTGCCGAGGGCGATTACACCGCACGCGACGGCGTGCTCATGCTGGTGATCGACGTCAACGGCAACGCCGCCATGACGGTGGGGGAGTACGAGCCGCTAACCGATACGTCGGCCAAGGCGCTACGTGCCCGCTCCGCCGAGGCCCGCTCCGAGGCCGACGAAACCGGCGTGGCGCCCGAGCTGCTCGCCGCCGTCGATAACGGCGAGCTGGCCTTTGTGGCGCCGGCGGACGAGTGCCTGTGCGGCACGGCGACGCTCATCGAGCAGCTGGCCCAGACCAAGGGCATCCCGGTCACGCGCGTAGACATTCCCGCGCAGCTCAAGGGTGCGCTGTTTCTGGTGAGCGACGAGCACGGTGTGGTTGCCGCCGCCGACTCCGA
>CAJLLB010000162.1 GCA_905207425.1 uncultured Collinsella sp. | reverse complement strand
CCGCCGTAGCTGGCGAGGATGGAACCGCAGCCGTCGATGGGGCCGTGCGTGAGCTGTCGCGTGGCGGGGTCGAGCAGGGTAGCCATGCTCGTAAGGCCGGAGGGCATGCCGAAAATCTCGACCATGGGCTCGACGGTGTAGACGCCAATGTCCATGAGGGAACCCGATGCCATATTGCAGTCGAAGATATTGGTGGCGCGTCCCGCGAGAATCTCGTTGTAGCGCGAGGAATATTTGCCAAAGCGCAATGAGGCGCGGCGGATGGGGGCGATCTCGCCCAGGGCGTCCTCGATGGCGTGGAAGGCGGGGTCGTGGAGGGGACGCATGGCCTCGAGGGCCACGACACCTGCTGCCTCGGCAGCGCGGAAGACTTCCAGCGCCTGCGCTTCGGTGGCGCAGAAGGGCTTCTCGACGATGACGTGCTTGCCACCGGCGATGCAGGCAAGGGCCTGCTCGTAGTGAAGTGCGTTAGGGCTGCCGATATAGACGGCGTCGACGTCGGCGGCTGCCGCGAGCTCATCGAGTGAAGTAAAGTTTCGCTCGCCACCGCGCTCGGCGGTAAAGGCGGCACCGCGATTGGCATCGCGTGAAAGCGTGCCCACAAACGCGGCTTGATCGTTGGCGTTGACGACCTGGATAAAGTCGTCGGTAATCATGGATGTGCCGATGGTCGCTATACGCAGCATGTATCCCCCTCGTGCCGTTCGGTTTACAGGATGAGTGTAGCGCGAGGGGGCAGGAAATAGCGTGCGAAAACGCCGTTACAGGTCGGTCTCGTTAAAGCCGGTGTCGATATCGAGGTTGCTCCCGTCGGCCGCCGTGGTGGCGAGCTCATCGCAGCGCTCGTTGAGCTCGTGGCCGGCGTGACCCTTAACCCAGATGAACTCAACCTTGTGCTTGCTTTTGGCGGTGAGCAGGCGCTCCCACAGGTCGCGGTTCTTGACGGGCTGCTTGTTGGCGGTTTTCCATCCGCGCTTTTTCCAGCCGTCGATCCAGTGCTTGTTAAAGGCGTTGACGACGTACTGCGAATCGGAATGGACCTCGACCTCGCAGGGGCGGTTGAGCGCCTCGAGCGCCACGATGACCGCCATGAGTTCCATGCGGTTGTTGGTGGTCTTGGCGTAACCGCGCGAAAGCTCGGAGGTAAAGGTCTTGCCGGCGGGGTTGGTGTATTTGAGCACGGCGCCGTAGCCGCCGCGTCCCGGATTTGATCGGGCCGAGCCGTCGGTATAGATGATGACCTTCACGGGCTTCCTTTCGTTGGGTACGTTTCGTGTGAGTGACCATTGTAGCGCCATGCCCGCCGGGGGCTAGCAATCTACGGTTTCTACCCTGTCTTCCGACAGTTAGTTGGCATGGATGATGCGGTTGAGCTCGTCGAGGTATTGCTGCAAGAGGGGAGAGGGCTTGCGCTCGTCGTGCATGATATAGCCTACGTGCATCGTTGGGGCGTCTGCTAACGGGATCGATGCCATACCCCATTGCATTTCATTGGAGAGGACACCGGTCGACAGGGTGTAACCGTTCGACGCGATAAGTAAGTTAGTAAGTGTTCCGCGGTCCGAGATTCGTATGTTGCGGTCGCAAGGGATATAGCTAAAAGGTTCCTCGGCGTAATAGAAGGAGTTTGAGGTTCCCTGCTCAAAGCTATAACGCGTATAGGGTGTGAGGTCGGCAAGGGACAGCTGCGGGCGGCGGGCAAGCGGGTGGCGCTCGCTAACGAAGACGTGGACCGTCGCGTCGAATAGGGGATGGAAGCTCGCGCGCGCATCGACAAAAGCCTTCTGCAGAACGCGGGCGTTAAAGTCGTCCAGATAGAGGATGCCGATGTCGCTGCGAAATGCGCGGACGTCATCGATGATCTGCGATGTGGTGGTCTCGCGCATGATGAACTCGAACTTGCTGTCGCGGTAGCGCTCGACCACGTTGACAAAGGCCTCGACCGAAAAGGCGTAGTGCTGGGCGGAAATGGCGAGGCGGGCTTGCGGGGTGCCGCCGTCCTCGTAGCGCGCCTCGAGCATGTCGGCCTGCTCTACGACCTGGCGCGCATAGCCCAAAAGCTCGGTGCCGTCGTTGGTGAGCGTGACGCCGCGGCTGGAGCGCGTAAAGATCTCCAGGTGGAGCTCCTGTTCCAGGCTTTTGACGGCGTTTGAGATGTTGGACTGAGCGGTATAGAGGCGCTGAGCGGCGGCGTTAATTGAGCCGGACTCTGCCACGGCGATCAAAAAGCGAAGCTGCTGGAGGGTCATCGGCGCCCGTCCTTTCGATAGTTATCTATAAAACAGATAACAGGTTAGCGCTTTTAAGTGATTGACCGAGGGAAACAATGCTCGTACTATTCAAAACACACAAAGGCGGTAGGTAATTAAGCCAACCACGGAACCGGGATGCGAAAGGAGGCCCGCATATGAACTGCTTGCCAAGACGAATGCCGGGCTCCTGTTTGCGCCCGTTGGCGTGATCAGGAGACAGCGACTTATTTCTCTTACTCTTATTACTTTTGTTCGATCAAGGAGATCATCATGAGCCAGTTTATCAACAACCCCGAGCACACCTTTGGTTTCGATACCCTGCAGCTGCACGTTGGCCAGGAGAGCGCCGATCCTGCATCCGACTCCCGCGCCGTGCCTATCTACCAGACCACGAGCTATGTGTTCCGCAACTCCCAGCACGCCGCCGACCGCTTTGGTCTTGCCGACGCCGGTAACATCTACGGCCGTCTGACCAACTCCACCCAGGGCGTCTTCGAGGGCCGTATCGCCGCCCTCGAGGGTGGCGTGGCAGGTCTTGCCGTCGCCTCCGGTGCTGCTGCCATCACCTATACCCTGCAGGCTCTTGCCCAGGCCGGTGACCACGTGGTGGCTCAGAAGACCATCTACGGTGGCTCCTACAACCTGCTGGAGCATACGCTCTCCCAGTTTGGCGTCGAGACCACGTTTGTCGATGCCCATAACCTTGAAGAGGTTGAGGGTGCCATCAGGGACAACACCACGGTCATCTATCTCGAGACACTCGGCAACCCCAACTCCGACATCTCCAACATCGACGCCATCTCCGAGATCGCCAAGAAGCACGGTCTGCCGGTTGTCGTCGATAACACCTTCGGCACCCCGTATCTGTTCCGTCCGCTGGAGCATGGTGCCAACATCGTCGTCCACTCCGCAACCAAGTTCATCGGCGGCCACGGCACCTCGCTGGGCGGTGTGATCGTCGACGGCGGTAACTTCGATTGGAAGGCGAGCGGCAAGTATGCGCAGATCGCCGAGCCCAACCCCTCCTACCATGGCGTCTCGTTTGCCGAGGCTGCCGGTCCCGCCGCCTTCGCAACCTATGTCCGCGCTATCTTGCTGCGTGACGAGGGCGCCTGCATCAGCCCGTTCAACGCCTGGATCCTGCTCCAGGGCACCGAGACTCTGTCGCTGCGCGTTGACCGTCATGTCGAGAACACCAAGAAGGTCGTTGAGTTCCTGGCTGGTGACAGCCATGTCGCCAAGGTGAACCACCCGAGCCTGTCTGAGCACCCCGATCACGAGCTCTATCAGAAGTACTTCCCCAACGGCGGTGCCTCGATCTTTACCTTTGAGATTAAGGGTGGCCAGGAGGCCGCCTGGAAGTTCATCGATCATCTGCAGGTGTTCTCGCTGCTCGCCAACGTGGCCGACGTCAAGTCGCTCGTCGTGCACCCGGCTACCACCACGCACTCCCAGCTCTCTGCCGAGGAGCTCGCCGAGCAGAACATCACGCCCTCCACGATCCGTCTTTCCATCGGTACCGAGAACGTCGAGGATATCATTTGGGATCTGAAGCAGGCCTTCGCCGCGCTGGACGAGTAAGGCGACTTGTGCAAGGACCCCTTGCGACTCGATAGGTATAACTGCATAAAATGCCTGCTCAAGGCGCCTGTGCGAACAA
>CAJLLB010000161.1 GCA_905207425.1 uncultured Collinsella sp. | reverse complement strand
GGCGGCGCTGGGCGACCTGGTCGATGTGTGGCTCACCGACTTTAAATATGCCGATGCCGGGCTTGCGCAGTCGCTTTCTCATATTAAGGACTATCCGCGCGTGGCCGTGTCGGGTCTGGCCCAGATGGCGCGCGAGATCGATCGCCGCGGGGGAGAGCTGGTGGACGAGGGCGGGCTCATGAAGCGCGGCATGATTGTGCGCCATCTGGTACTGCCGGGACATGCAGACGATTCGTGTCGCGTGCTGGACCTGGTGTGGCAGACGGTGGGCGATGTGCCGATCTCGGTCATGAACCAGTACACGCCCAATGCACTTATGCGCGAGCAGGGCGGCGACCTGGCGCGTGCCGTGACGCGCGAGGAGTACGAGCAGGTGCTCGACCATGCCGACGACCTGGGTTTTACGACGATGTTCTGGCAAGAGGGCGGCGCGGTAGACGAGAGCTTCACCCCGGCCTTCGACACCACCGGTGTTCTTACCAGCGCAAAGTAGTGCGTTCGTCGATGATTTTTCTGGGACGGGGATAAAAAATCATCGAGCGAATGGTAGTCAAAAAAGCCGCGCCCCAAAAAGACTGGTTATTGGGCGTTGACAGTTGGCGAGCCGTAGGTAAAATATCGACTTGTCCTGGGGACGTAGCTCAGTTGGGAGAGCGCTGCCGTCGCATGGCAGAGGCCGAGGGTTCGACTCCCTTCGTCTCCACCCTTGGATTTGATAAGCCGCTGACATTGTGTCGGCGGCTTTTTTTAAAAGAAAGGGCTGTACCATGGCCGAGCTTGAGTCCCAACCATTGTCCGACGAGGAGCGCGCTGAGTTGGAAGAGCTCCGCGCCGAGAAGGCCCGCCGCGAGGCTCGGGAAGAGGCCCGTCGCGAGCGTGAGGAGCTGGCTGCCCTGCGTGCCGAGCGTGCGAAGGCCGAGGAGGTCGCCGCGAACGCCGCATCCGCATCGGCGCCCGCGCCTGCACCCAAGCCCGCTGCTGCGAAGCCTGCACCTGCCGCGCCCAAACCTCAGCCTAAAAAGGCCGCTCGTCCCAAGTCCGACGAGCCCAAGTCGAGCCGTGACGAGATGACCTTTGCCCAGCGCATGGTTACCTCCAAGGAGCCTACGGGCGAGAACGAGATCCCTGGCATGGCGCCGGCTCAAAAAATCATCATTGTCCTTGCCCTCATCGCGTTTGTCATCTTTATGGGCTACACGATCCTGACCAGCATGGGCCTGCTCTAACCGATTTGCATCGGGCGTCATGTCCGCATCCTCTGCTCTCGTCTAACCCTCAAATTCTGTACCACACATCCGAAAGGTCGCCCCATGGCTTTGACCGACATCTCGCATCCCACCGACATTGCAATGCTCACCGATCTGTACGAGCTCACTATGGCCCAGGGCCTGTGGGAGAGCGGCAAGGCCAATGAGCAGGGTTGTTTTACCGCGTTTTACCGCGACCATCCCTTTGGCAGCGCCTATGCCGTCATGTGCGGCACCGCCGAACTGCCCGAGCTGGTCGAGAATCTGCGCTTTACGCCCGAGGACATCGACTACCTCGCCTCGCTCCAGGCCCCTGCCGGCGGCGCGATGTTCAAACCTGGATTCCTCGACTACCTGCGCGATTTTCGTGCGCATGTAAACATCGACGCCGTGCCCGAGGGCGAGCTCGTCTTTCCGCGCGAGCCCATGGTGCGCGTCACCGGCCCCGCGCTGGAGTGCCAGCTGCTCGAGACGGCGCTGCTCAACATCGTCGGGTTCCAGACGCTTGTCGCCACCAAGACGGCGCGCGTGGTGCTCGCCGCCGACGGTCGCCCCGTGGCGGAGTTTGGCCTGCGCCGAGCCCAGGGTCCCGATGGCGGCCTGGCCGTTGCGCGCGCGAGCTACGTTGCCGGCTGCTCCTCTACGTCCAATGTGCTCGCCGGCCGCCGCTACGGTATTCCCGTCTTTGGCACGCATGCGCACAGCTGGGTGATGAGCTTCGATTCCGAGCTCGAGGCCTTCCGCGCATTTGCCAAGTCGAGCCCCAAGAACTGTACGCTGCTCATCGACACCTACGATGTACGCGAGGGCTGCGAGCATGCCATTACGGTTGCCAAGGAGATGGAGGCGGTGGGCGAGCGCCTGTCGGCTATTCGCATCGACTCGGGCGACCTCGCCAAGCTGTCCAAGTATGTCCGCGGCCGTTTTGATGCTGAGGGCCTGCCCTATGTGGGGATCTCGGTTTCCAACGATCTTGATGAGTACACGATTCAGTCGCTGCTCGACCAGGGCGCGCCCATCGACAGCTTTGGCGTGGGTACCAAGCTCGCGACCTGCTATGACCAGCCGGCGCTGGGCGGCGTGTACAAGCTTTCCGCCCGCCGTGCGAGCGAGGCAGATCCATGGACGCCGGTGGTCAAGCTCTCCGAGCAGCCCTACAAGCGCACGATCCCGGGTGTGCAACGCGTGCGCCGTTATTACGACGGCTTTGGCGGCCCGGTCTGCGACATGATCTACGACGAGGACCATCTGGCGGGGGAGGGCGCCGCGCGCGGCAATACCCTCGTGGCCGTGAATGATGCCGCCCTGGTGACTGACGTGTCCGAACTTGAGTATCGCGAGCTGCTGGTGCCGATCGTGCGCGATGGCAGTGCGGTGGCTCCGCGTGAGAGCATCCAGGACGCGCGCGAGCGCTGTGCTTGGGCACTCGATCATCTGGACGCAGCTTTCAAGCGCTTCCTGTACCCGCAGACCTATGTGGTGGGCATGGAGCAGGGCCTGGCTCAGGTGCGCGACGAGCTCGTGCGCAAGAACATGGCCGCGGCCTCTGCCTTTCCCTGGGCTCACTAATTCCTTGGGCGGTAGGGGCGAGTCACGCTCCCTTGGCCGCCAGCTCGGCCGTTCGCTGAACAGTTGATTGGTTTGACGTATGACGACTTCTTATAAAACGATGGTGGTAAAGATCGGTTCGTCCACGGTGGTGGGTGCCGATGGCAAGGTCAACCGCGCCTTTATCGGCGGACTTGCCGATCAGGCCGCAGCGCTGCGCAAGCTCGGCTGGCGTCTGGTCGTGGTGAGCTCGGGCGCTATCGCCTGTGGCGTTTCGACCGCAAGCCGGTCGGCGACCTGCCGAGCCTGCAGGCCTGCGCCTCGGCCGGCCAGTGCATCATCTCGTCGGCCTACGACGAGGAGTTCCATGCGCGCGACCTGCTCACCTCGCTCGTGCTGCTCACGCGCCACGATACGGCCCGCCGCACGTCCTACCTGCACGCGCGCGACGCCCTGCTGCGCCTGGTTGAGCTGGGCGTGGTGCCGGTCGTCAACGAGAACGATACCGTCACCGTCGACGAGATCAAGTTTGGCGACAACGACACGCTGGCGGCGCTTGTGAGCTGCCTGGTTTCTGCCGATCTGTGCGTGACGCTCTCGGACATCGATGGTCTCTATACTGCCAATCCGCATGAGGACCCCACGGCCGAGTTTGTTCCTGTCGTGCATAAGATCGATGCCAAGATTATCGCCTCGGCAGGCGATTCTTCGACTTCGGTGGGCACGGGCGGCATGATCACCAAGATTCGCGCGAGCCGCATCCTGATGACGGCGGGTATTCAGAGCGTGATTTGCTCGGGTGAGGAGCCCGATGCGCTCGTGCGCCTCGCCCGCGGCGAGGGCGTGGGCACGCTGTTCGATCCGCCGGCGGAGCGTCTGGACATCGCACCCCGCAAGCTGTGGATCGCACTGGGCGACAAGGCGCATGGCTCGGTGACGGTTGATGATGGTGCTGCGAAGGCGCTGGTCAGCCGTGGCTCTTCCTTGCTTGCGGTGGGTATTCGCGAGGTCGATGGCCAGTTTGCCGAGGGCGATGTGCTCGATGTGTGCGATCCGAGCGGTATGGTCGTCGCCCGCGGTATCGCCGAGGCCGATTCGGACGTGCTGGAACTTGCTGCCGGTC
>CAJLLB010000160.1 GCA_905207425.1 uncultured Collinsella sp. | reverse complement strand
AAGCACTCATCGTTGAGGTGGGAGACGTCAAGTACCATGCCGGCGTGCTCCATCTGCGTAAGCGCCTCGATGCCGGCGGCGGTGAGGCCGGCGTGGGTGTCGTGGCCGCTCGCGAGCGGTCCCTGCGCGTTCCAGCTGAGTGATGACATGAGTACGCCCAGGCTCTTGAGCACCTCGATCAGCGCGGGGTCTTCGGCAAAGAACGTCGCGTTTTCGATGGTGTGGATGCAAGCGACCTTGCCGTCCTTGAGCGCAGGGCGAATGTCTGCCGCGCTGCGTACGTTGACCATGCGGTCGTGGTTGAGCATTGCCTGGCCGCTCATGTGTGCCATGATCTGCGCCTGGAAGCGCGCAGCGTGGGCGGTGGGAATCTCATCGGGGACAAACGTGGCGAAGCACTGTGCCCACGGCGTGTTGCCGATCTTTGCGAGCGAGATGGCGCAGGCGTTGCCCTCGATGAGGTCGAAATCTTGCGGATGCGTTTCGTCGCCGGGGAAATAACCGTCGGTGCCGGCGGTAAAGCGCAGGTCGAGATCGAGCGTGGCCCAGCCGATGCGGTCGGCGGTGTCGCAGTGTAGGTCAAATACGGGATATGCCATGGTTCCTCCGGTTGCAGCGTTTCTTTGCAAACTGTCTTTGAATTGTATGACTAGGGTATAGTTAGCGCCATATGTTCACGGCGGCCCGCGTTGTGCGCCGCCCTTATCACGGAGGTTACCATGTCCAACCAGGGCAAGAAGGTCAAGACTCATTATCGCGGCACGCTCGACGACGGCACGCAGTTCGATAGCTCCTACGATCGCGGCGAGCCGCTGGAGTTCACCTGCGGCGCCGGTCAGATGATCAAGGGCTTCGACGCCGCTGTTGTCGACATGCAGGTGGGCGAGAAGAAGACCGTGCACATTCCTGCTGCCGATGCCTACGGCGAGCACAACCCCGAGATGGTTATTACCTTCCCGGCCGAACAGGTTCCCAACATCGAGCAGATCGAGAAGGGCATGAAGCTTTTCCTGTCCACGCCGAGCGGCATGCCCGTCCCCGCCGTGGTCATAGACGTAACGCCCGAGGCCGTGACGCTCGACGCCAACCACGAGCTGGCCGGCAAGGACCTCAACTTTGATATCGAGCTCGTTGAGGTCGAGGGTTAGAGTATGCCTGAACGCTTGGTTTCGACGACATGCTTGGGAAATCTCAACGATCCGTCCTATGAACTCCTGCTTCGCCGGAAGTTGGGCGGCGTCTTTGAAGTTGACGAGCTGCTGCTCGATTGGGACCAGGCTGATGTATGCGCGCTTGTGGGCGTGACGGAGCTGGGGCGCACGGTCGATGTTCGGCTGGATGCTGCCGACGGCGGTCGTTTTACCGACGGCGACGTGCTCGCCATCGACCGTTCGGGCATGGTGCCCGTGGCGGTTGTCGTGCGCCTGCGCAGTGCCGAGGTTTATTTGGTCGAAGTTGACCGCATGGACCCGATTGCGCTCGCGCATGCGTGCTGGGAGATCGGCAATATGCACGCGCCGCTTTTCCGAGGCGATTCGGACGAGTATACCGTGCGCATGTATACGCCGGTGCAGCCTGTTTTGGGCCGCATGCTCCGGGGCGTCGAGGGCGTTCGGCTCTCGGTGGTTACCCGTGAACTCGATGCGGACCGGCGCTTTGCGTCGAGTGCGGCGGATGCCGTCGTGAGCATGGCTCCCGACTTTACCATCGTAAAAAAGACGCGCGGCTAAGCGCGTGTATACGCAAGGCGGGCTTTGAGGGGCGACCAATCAAGGTCCGTCTTGCTGTTGATAGGAGGCTTTGGGGAAGCATATGGGTCTTGAGGGAATCAAGCTGATTGCATGCGATTTGGACGGCACGTTGCTGCATCCGGGGGAGCACGAGCCGCGTTCCGAGGCCTTTGAGCTCATCGATGAACTGCATCGTCGCGGCATCGTGTTTATGCCGGCGAGCGGTCGTCAATATGCGAGCTTGCGCTACCTGTTTGCCCCGGTGGCCGATGAGCTCGCATATGTATGCGAAAACGGAGCCCTGGTGATGAGCGAGGGACGTGCCGTTGTCAAGCGTTCCATGGAGCGCAGCCTTGCTATGGATATCGCGAATGCCGTGGTTGCGTATCCCCATGCCGACGTGACCCTTTCGTGCGAGGGGCACCTCTACACCATGAGCGGCAATGATGCGTTCGTCGACCATTTGCGCTATGAGGTCCACTGCGATGTGGCGGTGGTCGACCGTCCCGAGGACATCGACGAGGACGTCATTAAGATTGCCTTCCAGACGCCCGAGGTTGATCAGCCGGCGGCGCTGGAGCATTTTGAGCGCCTCTTCAGCGACCGTGTCGACGTGATGACGTCGGGAACCGAATGGACGGACTTTATCGGTTTCGGTTCGGGCAAGGGCTCCGCGCTTGCCGATTACGGTCGTGCCCTGGGTATTTCGCCCGATGAGATGATGGCGTTTGGCGACAATGAGAACGATCGCGACATGCTTAACGTCGTGGGCCATCCCTATCTGATGGAGAGCTGCAATCCCTCTATGCGTGGCATCAACGACCGCGTCCGCTACGTGCGCACGGTCGAAGAAGAGCTGCGTCGTCTGCTCGCCGAGTAGGTTTTCGGGACATACCTAGAAATGTGCTGTTTGCTGTAGCGGATGGGCAAGTAGATTTGCAGGCATGTCTCAAAGACTACTGGCAGTCGGGGCAGATTCCCTCAAAGATGGTGTAGTGCGACGTGACGTGCCAGCCGATTTGCTCGGATGCCTTGGCGTCGAGCTGGGCATCGAAGGGGAGTGGTACGTCGATGACGCGGCTGCACGAGGTGCAGATGATATGCGCATGCGGCTCGATCGTGCGATCGAAGCGGCTGCCGCCCGGCGTCTTGATGGAGAGAATCTCGCCGGCGTCGGCCAAGAGATTGAGGTTGCGGTAGACCGTGCCGCGGCTGATTTTGTCTTCCTGCGCGCGCACGACGTTGTAGATTTCGTCGGCGGTGGGATGGTTATAGCTTTGGCGCACGGCGTCAAGAACCAGCTTTCGCTGCCTGGTATTCCTTCTTTGCACCGCCATGCGCCTCGCCTCTTTTCTATCAACGGTCGTAGGTAAATGATACCGTATTTAGCACACAATACTAATAACGAGGCGTGAAACCGTCTTCATTGGCAAGTGGGGCTCGGGCCTGGGCGTCTATGAGGCGAAAACGCGTTCCCATACGCTCGTAGGAGGCATGAAGTGCCTCGAGATGAGATAGGATATTTGCCGGAGCCCCCTGTATCTCCATCTCGACTGAGCCGTCTTCCATGTTACGCACCCAGCCGGTGAGCGCGCGTGCCTGCGCGAGGTTGGTGTTGGTAAAGCGAAAGCCAACGCCCTGGACTTGCCCCGCCCAGCGCAGGAAATAGCGCAGGGGAGTGTCTTGAGTGGCCTCGTCGCTTGCGAGCACAGTAAGCCTGCGGCGCAGCTCGAGCTCGACGTTTGATGGTTTTTGAGGCTCTCGACTGCCGCCGGTGACGCTGGAGAAGAACGTATCGAAGAGGCCCATAGCTATGCCTGCTTGCCTGCGTCGGCCGGGAAGGTTATGCCGGCCTGCTGGCGCACGGCATCCATGATGCGCAGTGAGACGAGTGTGACATCGCGGTAGTGGCCAAGCTCGTGGCGTCCCGCCGGGGTCTCCCAAATCTCTTCCTTAACGTTATCGATGCCGCCGATGGCGGTGATAAAGTCTGTGAGTTCGTATTCCATAGTGTTGCTCGATTTGGGCAGGTCGAGCACGCGGCCGTTGTCTCCCTGTTCGCGCGGTGCCTCGGTCGCCGAGCCGCGTACGACGTCGCCGCGATAGTCGATGCGGACGTTGCGGGGCGTGGACAGATGGTCGATCTGGATAGTGCCACGCTCGCCTTCGATCTGCGAGGGCAGCAGGTCATTCGTTATTTTGGAGTGCGCGAGCTCGACGGAGATACGGCCTGTAACCTTGAGGCATTTGA
>CAJLLB010000159.1 GCA_905207425.1 uncultured Collinsella sp. | reverse complement strand
TCCTCGCGCCCGTTGACCGACGCCGGGGTCCCCGCCATAATACTTTCGGTTCACGCACGAATCCGCTGCCAGAGACAGCCGGTGCAAACGGGCATCGCCCGCGAGCTTAATGGGATATCCCGCCAGCCGAGGTGGTCGAGTAGATATGTCTTCTCGCCCCCGTCGCTCATGCAGCGCGGGGGCTTTCTTTTTGGACATGCCCCCGTCACGTCCTTGTGGCGGACCGTGCCCGGAAAGAATTCGAGGAGGTGTAATTCATGCCCCAGCAGTACAAAATCGACAAGGTTGCAGAGATCGAGTCCCGTATCGCCGAGAACGCCGGTCTGTTCGTCGTCAACTACAACGGTCTGACGGTTAAGCAGGCTCAGGAGCTGCGTCATCAGCTTCGCGAGTGCGGCGCCGAGATGAAGGTCTACAAGAACAACCTGGTCAAGATCGCTCTCAAGAACCAGGAGCAGCCCGAGCTCGACGAGATCCTCGCCGGCCCCGTCGCTTATGTGTTCTACGAGTCCGAGCCGGTCGAGGCCGCTAAGGCCCTTAAGGACTTCTCTGCTAAGTCCAAGGGCGTCCTTGAGATCAAGGGCGGTATCTCCGACGGCAAGGCCGTTTCCGCTGATGATGTTAAGGCTATCGCCGAGCTGCCCACCAAGGATCAGCTTCTCGGCCAGATCGCCGGTCTCATCTCCGGTTTCGCTCGCGACATCGCTGTCTGCGTCAACGGCGTTTCCTCTGGTCTCGCTCGTTCGATCCAGCAGGTCTCCGAGCAGAAGGCAGCCTAGTTGCTGTTTTCACCCGCGGCGGCAACGCCGCACCCCTGGCGCATTCGCGCCGTGTTTTAACTGATCTCCGTGCATCCGCACGGAAACCGAAAGGACTTAGAAATGGCTAAGCTTACCACCGATGAGATCATCGATGCTCTTAAGGAAATGACCCTTCTCGAGGCTTCCGAGCTCGTCAAGGCTATCGAGGACACCTTCGGCGTTTCCGCCGCTGCTCCTGCCGCTGTTGTCGCCGCTCCCGCTGCTGGCGCTGCTGAGGCCGAGGAGAAGACCGAGTTTGACGTCGTGCTTGAGGGCTTCGGCGACAACAAGATCCAGGTCATCAAGGCCGTCCGTGAGCTCACCAACCTTGGCCTGAAGGAGGCCAAGGAGGTCGTCGAGGGCGCTCCCAAGGCTGTTCTCGAGGGTGCCAAGAAGGAGGACGCCGAGGCTGCCAAGGAGAAGCTCGAGGCTGCTGGCGCTGCTGTCACCCTCAAGTAATCAGGCTTTCTCGCCAGATTTCTTTGCAGACGGGGTTCGCATTGCGAGCCCCGTCTTTTTTGTTATGACCCTTCTATTTTGCTGGCTCGGCATGCAAATTGCTGCCGTTTGCGGTGCTTTGGGATCGCTACCGTTGGTCGATAAAATTGCACCATTCGAGCAATAATTTGCGTTGACCTGCTGAAGAATTGCGTTTGCCTAGCGGTAGTGCCTGGTCCCGGCGGTAAGATACTTCGGTATCGCAATTTGGTCTGCGGCCGCCGTGCCGCACGCACAGGGCGCATCCTGCGCCTGCGAAAGGATCCTTGAATAATATGAAGGCAATCATCCCCGCCGCCGGTCTTGGCACGCGTTTTCTGCCTGGCACCAAGTGCACGCCCAAAGAGATGCTGCCGGTTCTCGACAAGCCGGTCATCCAGTATGTTGTCGAGGAGGCACTCGACCCCGAGGAGGTCGACGACGCCATCATCGTTACCTCGCCCGGCAAGCCCGAGCTGCTGAACTACTTCCAGCCCGACCGTTCGCTCGAGAACCTGCTGCGCGAGCGCGGTAAGGACGCCTACGCCGACGCTGTCGCTCATGCGGGCGGTATGCCGGTCGATTTCCGTTATCAGTACGAGCCCAAGGGCCTCGGTCACGCCATTCGCTCTGCTGCCGACGCTGTGGCAGGGGAGAACTTCCTGGTTCTTCTGGGCGACTATGTTGTGCCCAATCGCGACATCTGTGACAAGATGCTCGCTGTCTCCAAGGAGCACGGTGGCGCTTCGGTTATCGCCGTTGCCGCGTGCGCTCCCGAGGAAGTCAGCCGCTATGGCGTCATCGCCGGCGATCGCGTGGGCTCTCTCGAGGGCTTTGAGAATGCCGCTGACGACGAGCCCGGTGCCGTTTGGCGTATCGGCGGTCTGGTCGAGAAGCCCGCTCCCGAGGCGGCTCCGTCCAACCTGTACATTGTCGGCCGTTATCTGCTGAGCCCGCTGGTCATGGACCTGCTCGCTGATCAGCAGGCCGGCAAGGGCGGCGAGATTCAGCTCACCGACGCCATGGCCCGCTCGCTCGATCGCGAGGCTATGTACGCTGTCGTTATCGACCCGCTGTCGGGCTACGACACCGGCACCCCGTCTGGCTGGATGGCCACCAACGCCCTCATGGCCGCAAGCGATCCTCGCTTTGCCAGCGCCTTCTGGGACGCCATCGACGAGCGCGGCGGATTGATGCGCAAGTAAGCCTTCGGGCATCGACATTTACGGGCGCGGACCTCGGTTCGCGTCCGTTTTTTATAAGAGCTGCGATTGCCGGCTCTCTGTTCACAGAAAATATATGAACAGATGTTCGATACATATACATCTACCTGCGTGTTTTCTGTCGAAAAACTTTGCTACTCCAAAAACTCAATCGCGTCAAGGCTTTTCTTGCCCAACGGTCGGTACCTGATAAACTATTAGGTTGCGATAACTGGCGAAGCTATGCCTCGCCAACCCACCGAGCATTTCCGTGAAGGAGGAAAAACCTGGTGACCTACGCATACACTGCCACTGAGCGCAAGCGCGTCAGCTTCGGGAAAATCCCGGAGGCCATGGAGCTCCCCAACCTTATCTCTGTTCAAAGGGAATCCTTTGAGCGTTTTAAGGACGAGGGCCTTCGTGAGGCGTTCAAGGAATCCAGCCCCATCCAGAGCCAGAACCATGTTCTCGAGGTTACCTTCGGCGAGCATCAGTTCGGCGACCCTGCGCACACCGTCGAGGAGTGCCGCGAGAAGGACATGACCTATCAGGCCCCGCTCCTGACCGACGTCCGTCTCACCAACAAGGAGACCGGCGAGATCAAGGAGCAGCTCGTCTTTATGGGCGACTTCCCCATGATGACCGATCAGGGCACCTTCATCATCAACGGTACCGAGCGTATCGTCGTCTCGCAGCTCGTCCGTTCCCCGGGTGTGTACTACAGCTCCGAGATGGATTCGGGCAAGCAGATCTACAAGGCCCAGATCATCCCGTCCCGCGGTGCCTGGCTTGAGTTTGAGGTCGACAAGCGCGACCAGCTCATGGTCTCCATCGACCGTAAGCGTAAGCAGAGCGCCACGATGTTCCTGCGCGCCCTTGGCATCGCCGTCACCAACGACGACATCATCGAGCTGCTCGGCAACTCCGATGTGATTAAGCGCACCCTGGAGCGCGACACCGCTCTCACTCGCGAGGACGCCCTTATCGAGATCTACCGTCGCCTGCGCCCGGGCGAGCCTCCCACCGTGGACGCTTCCCGCAGCCTGCTCGAGGGCCTGCTCTTTAACCCGCAGCGCTACGATCTGGCCCGCGTCGGTCGTTACAAGGTCAACAAGAAGCTCAACCTCACCACCGAGGAAGAGGTCACGGTGCTCACCGACGAGGATATCGTCGCTACGCTGCGCTACCTGCTGTCCCTCGCCGCCGGCGAGCAGGGCTTCAAGGTCGACGACATCGACCACTTTGGCAACCGCCGCATCCGCACCGTCGGCGAGCTCGTCGCCAACCAGTTCCGTATCGGCATGAGCCGTATGGAGCGCGTTGTCCGTGAGCGCATGAGCTCCCAGGACATCGACGAGATCACCCCGCAGTCGCTCATCAACATCCGCCCGATCGTGGCCTCCATCAAGGAGTTCTTCGGTTCCTCGCAGCTCTCGCAGTTCATGGACCAGGCGAACCCCCTGACCGGTCTGACCCACAAGCGCCGTCTGTCCGCACTCGGCCCTGGCGGTCTTGCCGGCCACAAGTCCGGCTCCAGCCGCCGCACCAACGTGCCGACGGCC
>CAJLLB010000158.1 GCA_905207425.1 uncultured Collinsella sp. | reverse complement strand
GGCAATCCGGCCCTCCCGGCCCGCCTTGGGTCGTCGCTTGCCCGCTGTAGAAAAGCTGATGATTAAGTTTGTGTGCCGCCCCTTTTGGGGCGGCACGTTTTTGTGGGGTCCCGGTCTCCACAATTTTCGTCAAGCTATTGGTTAGATTTTGGTCAGTTGGCGTAAGGGTGGAAGGCCAAAAGATTGTTGGCGAAAAAAGCTCAGAGAAAGTGCTGGTAGGGGAGTTGTTGAGCTTTTCGACAGCTTTTGAGCAAAAGAAACTTTGTGGCTATTGCCGGCGATTGCGTTGTCGCGGTCATGGCGGTGCGGGATGCTGGTCGTAAGCGTCGAATGCTCCGATTTTGGAGGCCAGCATGGATCTGTTTCTTGAGACTCCGCAGCAACAAGCTGAGCGCATGCTGCGTCAGCAGCAACGACTCATGGAGATGCAAATGCAAGGGGTTGCCAACCAGGCGCCCGTGCAAAACGTCGTGCCCGCTGCTGTACCTGCAGCTGTGCCCGGGTGTGAATCGGCGCCAGAGGCCTATTCCGTACAGCAAGATTCATATGCGCAGGAGCTCGCGTTCGACAAGCGTCGTGCGCGTCGTCGCCGCGTGGGCCAGCGCTTGCGCATATTGGCGATGATCGTGCTCATCCCGTTAGGGCTTGCGGCCATCTTTCTGGCGTCGTATGCCCTCACGTGCATCCTCAACGGCGCATCGCCCAACGAGGTGCTCCAACATCTGTCAGCCCTCGGCCAGCGCCTAGGCGATGTCATAACAACAATCCGCGCCGGCTGGGAGAGTTAGCGTTTTAGCGTCCGCGGCTCTAAGAGAAATTTGTCTGCAAGGCAGTGAGTGATCCGTGTGTGTGACGGGGTAAGATTGATCGCGGTTTTGATTGGTGCTCGATTGGGTTTGTTGGGCGGAGTTTATGTCTGCTATTGATATTGTGCTTGTTGTGATCGCCTTGGTGGCGGTGGGGGTTGCTGTGGCTTGCGCCCTCCAACTCAAGAGCCTGCGTGCCGAGTTGCGGGAGCGTGGCGACAGTAGCGCGGAAACGCTGGCAGCACTCGAGCAGGCTAACAAAGCGCTCGATGCCCTGAACGTCGCGCTGGCCGAAACCCGTCGCACGGCCAATGCCATCGCGCAGCAGCAGACGACCGATGCGGCCGTAGAGCAGCAACGTTACCTGACCATCGCGCGCGAGTTCTCGCAAGCCGGTGACCGGATGGATGATCTGCGCCGCGAGACCGCCCAACAGCTCGGCGCCAATCGCGAGGGCATCGAGCATCGCCTGGACAAGGTGCGCGAGACGGTCGATGCTCAGCTGGGTGCCATCCGCGAAGACAACAACGTGCAGCTCGATCAGATGCGCGCGACGGTGGACGAGAAGCTCTCCCGCACGCTCAACGACCGACTGTCGGCATCGTTTAAGCAGGTGAGCGACCAGCTCGAGGCCGTGTACAAGGGCCTGGGCGACATGCAGTCCATCGCCACCGGCGTGGGCGACCTTAAGCGCGTGCTGGGCAACGTGAAGGCGCGTGGCATTTTGGGCGAGGTGCAGCTGGGTGCAATTCTGGCGGACATCCTTACGCCCGACCAGTATCTGGAAAACGTCGCCACCAAGCCCGGCGCCTCGGAGCGCGTTGAGTTTGCCGTCAAGCTGCCGGTGGACGAGGGCGATCCCGTGCTGCTGCCGATCGACTCCAAATTCCCGGGCGACGCGTACGAGCACTTGCTCGACGCGCAGGAGTCGGGCGATGCGGAGACCGTGGCGGCTGCGCGCAAGACGCTCGACACCATGGTCAAGCGCGAGGCAAAGGACATTTGCGAAAAGTACCTGAGTGTGCCGGCAACGACCAACTTTGGCATCATGTTCGTGCCGTTTGAAGGGCTGTACGCCGAGGTCGTCAGCCGCTCCGGGCTTATCGAGACCCTGGGCCGCGACTATCACGTCAACGTTGCCGGCCCCAGCACCATGGCGGCCATTCTCAACAGCCTGCAGATGAGCTACCAGACGTTTAGGCTGCAAAAACGCACCGACGATGTACTGCGAGTGCTCTCCGCCGTCAAGGCCGAGCTGCCGCGCTATCAAAAGGCGCTGCGCCGCGCCCAGCAGCAGATCGAGACCGCGGGTAAAACGGTCGAGGGCATTATCACCACGCGCACCAACGTCATGGAGCGCAAACTCAAGGATATCGACGCGCTGGAAGACGCCGACCAAGCCGATGAGATCTTGGGACTCACGCCCGCGGGCCTTTCCACAGACCAAGAAGACGAGGACTAATTGCAACAAGGCAGCGGGGCACCGGCGCAAACGCGGGCACCCCGCTGCCTTTCACATCGCGCTTGCCTGAAGTGCGCTTTAGTGTGCAACAATGGCGTTTCGCCCTATCAGACGCGAAAGGAAGCCCATGTCTCAGAGAAACACCAGTCCGCTGAAACGCTCCACCGTGCGCCGCACGCTGCAGCGGTTTTGGGGTGTCACGCGCACGCAGCCGCTGATTGTCTTTCTCTCGGTGTTCTCGTCGGCGGGCTACATCTTTTTGCTGACGTTTGCCAATACCTATGTGATGGCCCTCATTGTCGACCGCGTTCAAGCCGGTCCCGTGGCGGGTGATCAGGTGTTTGAGGTCTTCGGCCCCTATATCCTGGCGCTCGTACTCGTTAACCTGGTGGGCCAAATCCTCTCCAAGCTGCAGGACTACACCGTCTACAAGCTCGAGATTGCGGGCAACTATCACCTGGCGCGCCTGTGCTTCGACACGCTCTCCAATCAATCCATGACATTTCACACCAGCCGCTTTGGCGGATCGCTCGTGAGCCAGACGAGCCGTTTTATGAGCGGCTATACGGGGCTGGTCGACGTGACGGTGTATTCGCTCATCCCCACCATCACCTCGGTCATCTGCACGGTGGCGGCGCTCGCCCCGGTGGTGCCGACGTTTACCGTGATCCTGGTGTGCATCATGGCCGTCTACATCGCGTTTGTCTGGCTTATGTACAAGCGCATCATGCCGCTTTCGGCCGCGACGTCCGCCGCGCAGAACAAGCTCTCGGGCGTGCTCTCCGACGCAGTCACGAACATCTTGGCCGTCAAGACCTGCGGGCGCGAGGACTTTGAACGTGATCTGTTCGACGCCGCTGATCGTGCCGCGCGCGATGCCGAGACGGTCTCGATGCACGCCATGATGCAGCGCAACTTTACGACCTCGGGTCTTATCGTCATCACCATGGCCGTGGTGAGCGTATTCGTGGCGGGCGGCAACGCGTGGTTTGGCATCTCGGCCGGCTCGCTCGTCATGATCTTTACCTACACCTATAACCTCACCATGCGCCTGAACTACGTAAGCTCCATGATGCAGCGCATCAACCGCGCGCTCGGCGATGCGGCCGAGATGACGCGCGTGCTGGACGAGCCATGTTTGGTGGCAGACGACCCGGACGCCCCTGAGCTCAAAGTGACCGAGGGCGCGATTGATTTTGAGCAGCTGAGCTTTGCGTACCGTGACGCTGCGGCGGGCGAGAGCGTGTTCGATGACCTGACACTTCATGTGGCGGCGGGCCAGCGCGTGGGCCTGGTGGGCAAATCGGGCTCGGGCAAGACGACGCTCACCAAGTTGTTGTTGCGCCTGGACGATGTACAGGGCGGCCGCGTGCTCGTGGACGGCCAGGACGTCTCGCGCTGCACGCAGCAGAGCCTGCGCCGTCAGGTTGCCTACGTGCCGCAGGAGGCGCTGCTGTTCCACCGCTCCATTCGCGAAAACATTGCCTACGGTCGTCCCAACGCCACTGATGAGCAGATTCGCGAGGCGGCTCGCTTGGCTAATGCGACCGAGTTTATCGACCGCTTGCCCCGTGGCTTTGACACTATGGTGGGCGAGCGCGGCGTCAAGCTCTCAGGCGGTCAGCGTCAGCGCGTGGCTATCGCCCGCGCCATCCTAACCGACGCGCCGATTCTGGTGCTCGACGAGGCGACGTCTGCCTTGGACAGCGAGTCCGAGGCGTTGGTGCAGGAGGCGCTCGAGAATCTGATGCGCGGCCGCACCTCCATTGTGGTGGCGCACCGCCTGTCCAC
>CAJLLB010000157.1 GCA_905207425.1 uncultured Collinsella sp. | reverse complement strand
TAGCCCCACCCCCAGCCCCAGCCGCCACGGAGGTATCTCCCTCCTCCGTGGCGGCGCTTTTGTGCGTAGGCGAGAAGGGTTCGCCACGAAACCGGCCCATCTACTACGTTTAGCCCCTTACCCCCAACCATGCCGAAAAGCGCAAAAACAAAACCGCAGGTAGAACGCCTGCGGTTTTGTTCAAAACGAAGGTATGGTCAGGGGTATCGAGTCAAACGTAGTAGATGGGCCGATTTCGTGGCGGGCGGTTTCGGCTGATCCATTGGGGACGGAGGAAAACGGCTCATTTTGGTCCCGCGAGGCTGGCGGAGACACTCGTGCAGGGCCGCCCGAACAAAACTATGCCGGTTTACTACGATGAATCCGAGATTCCTGACCACACCCGCATTTTTGCAAATATCGCAAGTGTTCTACCTGCGGTTTTGTAAGTGCGCAATTTGCCGTGGTCGGAGATATGCGGTTCATCGTAGTAAACCGGCATAGTTTTGAAATGGCATCAAATTGGCGGCAGCCAGCGGCTAGCCTCGCAGATAGGCGATGGCGATTTGGGTGCGGTTGCGTAGCCCCATTTTGGCTAGAATCGAGCTGATGTGGTTGCGCACGGTGCCTTCGCCCATATAGGCGGTGGCAGCGATCTCCTTGTTGTCGAGGCCGCGGGCGATGAGCTCGGCGACTTCGAACTCGCGGTCGGTCAGGCCGGCAAAGGCGGCGGGCCGGCGGGTCGCGCCGGCCTCGACGTCCGCCCCATCAAAGTTGATATCTTCGATCGCCTTGCCCTCGAGCACGCGTTTGCCGTCCATGACCTGCGCCAACGCCGGCGGAATGGCAGCGACATCGGTCTTGATCAGGTAGCCGCGGGCGCCCAGCTTGAGCGCCGACACAATGTACTCGTCATCCGAGAACGTCGTCAGAAACACCACGCGCGCCGCAGGGTCGTGCTCAAGGATCTCGCGCGCGGCCGAAAGGCCGTCGCGTCCCGGCATCTGGATGTCGAGCAGCGCAATATCGGGTGCGTGCTCGGCGTAGAGCGCCACCGCATCGTTGCCGTTGGCACCGGTGCCCACCACTTCGATCTGCGGCTGGGCGCCCAAGATAATCTTGAGCGAATCGACCACCAAGCGGTCGTCGTCGACAACGATGAGCCTCATCGGCCCTCATCTCCTTGCTGTTTGGGAACGGTGGCAAACACACGCCAGCCGCCGGCGCCGGCACGCGGGCCGGCGGTGAAGGTGCCGCCAAGCGCCTCGATGCGCTCGCGCATGGAGGCGAGCCCCATGCCCTCCGCGGTGCCGCGGCCGCTTGCTTGGACCTCACCCACGCCATCGTCGGTAACGATGAGCTGGTAAAACGACGGATGCTCCATGCACCGTACGGTGACGGTCTGGGCGCAAGCGTGGCGTATGGTATTGGAGAGCGCTTCGCGCAGGACCGCTGCAAAGCAGTTGGCGACGTTTGCGGGCGCATGTTCGGCCATAACTTCAAGCTCAATCTGCGGGCCGCCGTCCGAGCGTGTGCCTTCGACAATGCGTTCGAGCTGCACGGAAAGGTCGACGGCGTTGTCGTTGAGCGCGTGGACGCTGGCGCGCACAAGCTGGAGCGCCTCGTCAACCGTGCGTTTAACGTCGGCGAAATCGGCGGCGACGCCAGGCTCGTCGGCGTGGACCACGCGTAGGGCTTCGGCCTGCAGTGAGGCGCGCGTGAGCTGGTGCCCGACGTTATCGTGGATCTCGCGCGCGATGCGGGCGCGTTCGGCGAGCGTCGCGAGCTCGACTTCGTAGTCCTGGCGATCGGCAAGATCGCGGTTGCGCGCCTCGAGCGCGAGGGCTCGTTCCTGCAGCTCGTCGCGGGTGCGGCGCATGCGCCGCTGCTCGCGCTCCAACTGGGCGGTGCGTAGCGATAGCAAGGTGGCGGCAACCGAAAGGATGGCGGTCAGCAGGAGCGTTCGTGCGGTAAGCGCATCGGCGCGAAGGTCCGCGACGAGCGCAAAGGCAAAGACGGAGCCAATGCCCAACGCGACCCAGGCGTGCTCGCGGCGCACGCGTCGCGCGATGTCATAGAGGGCGAGAGGCGCAAACGGCACAAACGGCGGCACGAAGACAGCCGCGATGATGCAGGCGTAGCTCGCTGCCTCGCTTGCGCGTCGGGTGCGTTTCCCCTGTGCGACCTCGGCCAGCGAGGTGGCAATAATGCCAAGGCAAAACGCCACAACCAGACGAGCGTCCACGGCAAGACCCATGGCGGCCGCAATACAGCACGCCAGCACGATCGATTTGTCGAAAAGCCTGTTCATACGGGTATTGTACGCGAAGCTACGCGTGGTGGAGGGGCCGCCTAGCGCAACCGTGACATTCCTCCCGCACGGTGGGGCGGTCGCGTCAGCGGGCCACGCGACCGAGCCCCCGCACTCGTGACAAAGCTCACTGGTGCGCGCCGTCCGCTCCTGCGATGATGCAATCGTACCGGGCCGCAATCAACAGAAGGGCCGCCTCATGACAGACATCGTCCACGTCGAAAACCTCGTCAAGCGCTACGACGATCTTATCGCGCTCGACCACTTTAACCTGAGCATTGCCCCCGGCGAGATCTTTGGCCTGCTGGGCCCCAACGGCTCGGGCAAGACTACGTCCATCAACTGTATTCTGCAGCTGCTTGCCTACGACAAAGGCGCCATCGAGCTGTTCGGCGAACCCATGACGCCCGCCCGCTACGACCTCAAGCGCCGCATCGGCGTGGTGCCGCAGCAGGTGGCGGTGTTTGACGAGCTCACGGTGCGCGAGAACATCGACTATTTCTGCAGCCTTTACGTCAACGACCGCAAGCGCCGCCGCGCGCTCGTGGACGAGGCCATCGACTTTGTCGGGCTGGGCGACTTTACCAAGTTCCGCCCCGGTAAGCTCTCGGGCGGCCTAGCGCGACGCCTCAACATCGCCTGCGGTATCGCGCACAAGCCCGAGCTCATCTTCTTTGACGAGCCCACGGTGGCGGTCGACCCGCAGAGCCGCAACGCCATCCTGGAGGGCATCTGCCGCCTGCGCGACGAGGGCGCCACAGTGGTGTATACCAGCCATTACATGGAGGAAGTCGAGCAGATTTGCAGCCGCATCATGATCATGGACGGCGGGCGCGTGCTGGCGCAGGGCACCAACGACGAGCTCAAGCGCATGATTCAGATGGGCGAGCGCGTGACCGTCGAGGTCGGCGCCGTCGAGGCCGCCACGGTCGAGCGGCTGCGCGCCCTCGAGCATGTGCTTTCGGTTGAGCTGTCCGGCGGCGAGCTCGTCTGCACCTGCGAGGCGAGTCCGCACAATCTGGTCGACATCCTCGACACGCTGCGCACCGCCGACGTTGCGCTCGGCCGCGTGTGGAGCGAGCCGCCGACCCTCAACGACGTGTTCCTCGAGATCACCGGCCGCGAGCTGCGCGACTAGGGGGCGGCCATGTTCAACACTATCATCACCACGGTCAAGACGCTGCTGCGTCGGCCGAGCACATTGGTCTGGGGCGCGGTCTTTCCCATCGCGCTTTCCACGATGTTCATGTTTATGTTTGCGAATCTGAGCTCCGACGGCACGGTCGACCCGGTGCCGGTGGCCGTTGTCGCTGACGAAGCCTGGGACGCCTCGACCTTTAAGGATGTGGCGACGTCGCTTGCCAAGGAGGGCGACGACCAGCTGCTCGAGATCCACGAGTGCGACGATGCAGCCGACGCGAACCGTGCGCTTAAGGCCGGCGAGGTCGCGGGCATCTATACGGTCGACGACGCGGGCACGCCCAAGCTCACGCTGCTTTCGAGCTATGACAACTCGCGCGCCTCGTCGGTGCTCACCGACCGCAGCATTCTGGAGACGGTGGCAAGCTCGTATACGCAAAATGCCGAGCTCATGTCCCAGATTGCCCAGGACAACCCGGCGGCGCTCGCCGACCCGGAGATGTTCCTCCGCCCGTACCGGAGAGCGTTTGACGCGCTGCTCGAAGAGCGGGAGCGGGAAACGCGCGGTTCCCTTCGCCTGGACGCCGGGCGCTGCCTCGTGTGCGAGCGATGCGCGCGCCGGGACGAGGAGCCCTGCCGGTTTCCGGAAAAGCTCCGCTATTCGCTCGAATCGCTCCGCGC
>CAJLLB010000156.1 GCA_905207425.1 uncultured Collinsella sp. | reverse complement strand
AGCCAGCGCAGCACGGGCCTCTTCCACCGTGATGTCGCGCTCAAACTCGAGCGTAATGCTCTCGGAGTGCGAACGCAGCACAGGGACGCGCACGCAGGTGCAGTTCACGCGCAGCTCGGGCAGATGCATGATCTTACGGCCCTCGTTCTGCAGTTTCATCTCCTCGGAGGTAAAGCCCTCCTCCTTGACGCCGCCAATCTGCGGAATCAGGTTGCTCGCCAGCTGGGCGGCAAACGCGCGCGGCTCGGGAATCTCCTCGCCACGGCCCAGGGCGGCCAGCTGAGCCTCGAGCTCGGCCATACCGGGCGCGCCAGCGCCCGAAGCTGCCTGATACGTGGACACGATCATACGCTTCACGCCGGCAAGCTGGTGCAGCGGCCAGGTGGGAACCAGGCCGATAATGGTCGCGCAGTTGGGGTTGGCGATAAGGCCGTGATGCCATTTGATATCGTCGGCATTGATCTCGGGCACGACCAGCGGCACCTCGGGATCCATGCGGAAGGCGTGGCTGTTGTCGACCACGACGGCTCCGCGCTTGACGGCCTCGGGCAGCAGCTCCTTAGCGATATCGTCGCCGGCAGCGCCGAGCACGATGTCGCAGCCCTCAAAGGCCTCGGGGCAAGCCTCTTCGATCACGATTTGCTCGCCGCGGAACTCAACGGTCTTGCCCGCGGAGCGTGCGCTTGCCAACAGCTTGAGCTTGCCGACCGGGAACTCCTGCTCGTTGAGGCACTCGAGCATCTGGGTGCCCACGGCTCCCGTCGCGCCCAAAATAGCAACCGTGTACTGTTTCATGCTTCCCCCTTTAAAGGTTGTGGCTTTTGCCCGCACGCCGAGCAGGCCGATTATTGTTGCCAGTTTATACAAGAACGGGGCGGGCACGAAACCCGCCCCGTCGAAACGAAACCGAAACGAAACGCCCCGCCGTAGATTTTGAGGCAACTCCCAAAAATCTAGCGAGATAGCAGCTACTTGTGGAGCGCAGCCAGAGCGGGATCGACCGGCGCGGAAGCCTCCAGGTCGGAGACCTTCACAATGCCGTTCTCATCGGAGAAGGCACGGTAAATGGTCCGAATCGCTAGGTCGAAGTCCTTCTCCTCGACACCGATGATGATGTTGATCTCGTCGCAGCTCTGCGAAATCATACGCACGCTCACGCCGGCCTGGCCAAGCATGCCAAACAGATGGCCCGAGATACCTGCGCGGCCGCGCAGGTTACGACCGACGGTAGCGATAAGCGCCAGACCCTCAACGACCTCGATCTCGAGCGGCTCGACCTCCTGCTGGATGTCGCCCACAAGCGAGTACAGCGAATCGTGCACATCCTGCTCCTGCACCACGGCGCCAAAGCGGTCGACGCCGGTGGGCATATGCTCGACGGAAACGTCATAGCGCTCGAAGACCGAAAGCGCACGGCGCATAAAGCCAACGCGGGGCTTGGTGCGGTCGCGGGCCACGTTGATGGCGACAAAACCGCGCTTGCCGGTCACGCCGGTAATGATGGGCTCTGCCTCGCCCTCGTCAGCCGTCTCGCTAATGATGGTGCCGGGGTCCTGTGGCGCATTGGTGTTCTTGATGACCAGCGGAATGCCGGCCTCGCGCACGGGGAACACGGCCTCCTCGTGCAGGACACTCGCACCCATGTACGAAAGCTCGCGCAGCTCCTCGTAGGTAACGCGGGCGATGGGCTGAGCCTCGGGAACAATACGCGGATCGGCAGAATAGAAGCCCGAGACGTCGGTCCAGTTCTCATACAGATCGGCGCCCAGGCACTTAGCCAAGATCGAGCCCGAGATATCGCCGCCGCCACGATCGAGCAGCTTGATCTGGCCCTCACGCGTCGCGCCGTAGAAACCGGGCATAACAAAGCCGCCCTGCTGACCGTACTCCTGCACCAACTCGGAGGTACGATTCATGCTGAGCGTACCGTCGTGATGGAACGCCACAACCGTCGCGGCGTCCAGGAACGGTAAGCCCAGGTACTCGGCCATCAGGCGGGCGGTAAAGTACTCGCCACGGCTCACAAGCTCCTCGGTGGAGTAGCCGCCCGAGCGGGCGCGCTCGGCAAAGGCCGCGAACTCCTCACGGATGGGATAGGTGAGCTCCAGCTCGTCGGCAATATCAAAGTAGCGCTGGCCGATGTCCTCGAGCAGCTCCTCGCACGACACGTGGTACTTAACGTGCGCGTTAACCAGGTAGAGCAGGTCGGTCACCTTGGTGTCGCCCTTAAAGCGGCGACCGCAGGCGGAAACCACCACAAAACGGCGAGCCGGGTCGGCATCGACGATGGCCTTGATCTTCTTAAAGTGTTCGGCGTCGGCGACCGACGAGCCGCCAAACTTGGCAATCTTAATCATGGGCTGGAGGTTACCTTTCTAAAAAGCCTCTGCGAACCTATTTTGCGCGCTCTGATACCATGGTTTCACCGATTGGGACCAAGGCATCCGAGGAGCAGTGTTATATGGGAACTTATCATAGTACACGAGGACGCACTTTATCGTGCTCAAGTAAGGTGGCAATCCGCACCGGCATCGCTCCCGACGGGGGTCTGTTTGTCTCGGACGAGCTCGGCACCCAGCAGGTCGATATCAGCTCGCTTGCAGATAAATCGTACTTTGAAATCGCTCAAGATGTGTTGGGAATGTTACTGAATGATTACACGACCGAAGAAATTTCGGCGTGTGTCGACGAGGCATACCGCGGCACGTTCGCGAGTGAAGAGGTTACGCCGCTCGTCAAACTCGACGCTGCGCCGGGCGCTGACGCCCCTCAGACCTATGTGATGGAGCTCTTTGGCGGCCCCACGAGCGCCTTTAAGGACGTCGCCCTGCAGATGCTCCCCCGCTTGATGGCCCGCACTTCCGCCAAGGACGGCGGCGCCGAGCGCATCATGATCGTCACCGCCACGTCGGGCGACACCGGCAAGGCCGCACTTGCCGGTTTTGCCGACGCCCCGGGCACGGGCATCACCGTCTTTTATCCCGAGGGCAAGGTCAGCCGCGTGCAGAATCTGCAGATGTCCACGCAGGAGGGCGGCAACGTCGCCGTCTGCGGCATCCGCGGCAACTTCGACGACGCCCAGAGCGCCGTCAAGCGCATCTTTGCCGATAAGGAGCTGGCCGAGCGCCTTGAAGCCGCCGGCACGGTGCTTTCGAGCGCCAACTCCATCAACGTCGGGCGCCTGGTGCCGCAGGTCGTCTACTACTTTGCCGCCTATGCGCAGCTGCTGCGCGCCGGTGCCATCGAGGCCGGCAATGCCGTGGAGTTCTGCGTGCCGACCGGCAACTTTGGCGATATCCTGGCCGGCTACTACGCCAAGCGCATGGGTCTGCCCGTTGCCAAGCTCATCGTCGCGAGCGACAAGAACAACGTTCTGGCTGACTTCCTGACCACCGGCGTCTACGACCGCAACCGTCCGTTCTTCACGACCATCTCGCCGTCGATGGACATCCTCATCAGCTCCAACCTGGAGCGCATGCTGTACTTCCTGTCCGATGGCGACTGCGAGCTCGTTGCCGGCCTTATGGAGCAGCTGGCACAGACTGGTCGCT
Organism: uncultured Collinsella sp.; assembly: GCA_905207425.1. GTDB lineage: Bacteria > Actinomycetota > Coriobacteriia > Coriobacteriales > Coriobacteriaceae > Collinsella. The sequence goes on along the minus strand of CAJLLB010000156.1, from coordinate 582 downwards.
ATGAGGTTCCCGCCGACCTGCTGGCAAAGATTCAGAGCGTGTTTGGCTGCGGCTGGGCCAGCGAGGACGAGGTCCGCGCCGCCATCAAGAGCTGCTGGGACGCCAACGGCTACGTGATCGACCCGCACACCGCCTGCGGCTATCACGTCTTTGAGCAGGTCGCCCCCGCCGAGGGCGCTAAGGCCCGCGTGCTGCTTTCGACCGCCAGCCCCTACAAGTTCCCACGCGCCTGCTGCGACGCCCTGGGCCTCGACGTTCCCGAGGATGATTTTGAGGCCATGCGTGTACTCGAGCAGGCCACCAACACGGTCGCCCCGACCCAGCTCGCCGAGCTCGAGTCCAAACCCGTCCGCTTCGAAGACGTCTGCGACGTAGCCGACATGGCCAACTACGTAGAGTCTGCAGCAAAAAAGATGGCTACCAACTAAACCCCATATAAGGCGCCGGCGAAAGCCGGCGCACCTTCTTTTATCAGATACCTACCGGGATGATGACGAACGTGCATAGCGTGCCTGGCTGTTTAGTTCGTCGCGAGTTCCGCACGCAAAGGAAAGCACTTAATGTGCTTTCCGTCTTGCGCAG
>CAJLLB010000155.1 GCA_905207425.1 uncultured Collinsella sp. | reverse complement strand
CGCCTCGTCGTCCAGATCGATGCCGCGGTCGAGCGCGGCGAAGGTGACGGCGCGATACATGGCGCCCGTGTCGAGCTTGTTAAAGCCCAGCTGGCGGGCGATCTCCTTGGCGATGGTGGACTTGCCGGAACCGGCGGGGCCGTCGATGGCGACGATCATGCAATGCTTCCTTTCGATGGTTGACGTGCTGGTATGGTTCGCGGGCGCTGGGGCGCGGCGGGTTGTTTAGCCTGTGTAGCGCTCGCGGTAGGTGTTGCGCTTGGGTGCGGAGCCGTGGCTGCCGTGGTGACGCGTGCGGCTGGCGGGCGTGTCTTGGGGCTTGCCGCCGCGCATGGCGCTGGCCTGCTTGGGAGGGATGCCACCGCTTTTGAGGATCTGCACCTCGCGGTCGGTGAGCTCGCGCCATGAACCCTTGGCCACATCCTTGAGCTCCAGGCCGGCAAAGTTGCAGCGATGCAGACGGATTACCGGATGGTGAATCTTGCCCAGCATGCGCTTAACTTGATTCTTGCGACCCTCGCGGATGATGACCTCCACGGCGGTGGTGCCGGGCTTGACTCCCTGGGGAGCTACGGCCTCGGCCTCGCGTGGGGTGATGACGCGGCAGATAGCCGGCTGGCACAGGCCGTCGTCGAGCTCGATGCCTCGGCGGAGCGGTTCTAGATCGCGGTCGGTCAGCTGCCCGTCCACGAGTGCCTGGTAGGTCTTGTAGACGTGCTTACTCGGGTGCAGCAGGTCCTGCGACAGGTCGCCGTCGGTGGTAAAAAGCAAAAGGCCTGTGGTGTCGCGGTCCAGGCGGCCCACCGGGAAAAGTCCCGGAAAGCGGTCGCGGGGGACCAGATCGGCCACGCAAGGGCGCTCCTGCGGGTCGCTCATGGTGGTGAGGTAGCCGGTCGGTTTGTAGAGCATCAGGTACACGGCGCCCTGGTTGAGCTTGACGGGCATGCCGTCGACCTCGATATGGTCGCGGTCGACGTCGACCTTGGTGCCCAGTTCGGTCGCGACCTGGCCATTGACGGTCACGCGGCCGGCGGTCATCAGGTCCTCCGAGCCGCGGCGGCTCGCCACACCCGCGCGCGCCAAAAAGCGCTGCAGGCGCATGGTGTGCGGATAGACGGGCTGGGCGTCGGTTGCGGGCACTGCGTTGCCCATGGCGCGCGTCTCCCCTGCTTCGTTAGTTCTCGTCATGCATATCCTCCGAGGTCTTGTCGACGACCAGGTTGTCCTCGCCCTCGACTGCCTCAACATTCACAACATCGGTATCGAGCAGCTCGCGCTCTTCGTCCAGGTCTTCGGCCTGCTCCTCGAGCGTGGACTGAATGCTGCGACCGCTCAAGCGCTCACGGATAAACTGACGCGACTGCTCGTCGGGGGCAAACTGCTCCAGATCGGGCAGATCGCGGGTTGAGCGCAGGCCGAATTTTTCCAAGAAGGCGTTGGTCGTGCCGTAAATGATGGCCTGACCGCGCTGGGGGTCGCGGCCGAGCTCGCGCACCAGGCCCTTGTCCACGAGCGACGCGATGACGCCGTCAGAATTGACGCCGCGGATGCCCTTGACCACCTCGCGAGTCACGGGCTGGTGGTATGCGATGACGGCCAGGGTTTCGAGCGCCGCCTGCGACAGCTTTTGCGTGTCCCAGCTCAACACATAGGCCTCGACCACGTCGTGGTAGGCGGGGTGCGTAAACAGGCGCCAGCCGCCGGCGACCTCGCGCAGCTGAAAGCCGCGGTTGGCCTCCTCGTACTCAACCTTGAGCTCGGCGAGCAGCGATGCGCATTCGCCGGGGGCGATATCCAGTGCGCCGGCCAGCGCGGGCGCACTCACCGGGTCGCTCGACACCAGCAGCAGCGCCTCGAGGGCGCCTTTGAGGCTGTTTGCCTCCAGCGTGGAAAGGGTTGACATGGTTGCGGCTCCTATTCGGTGAGCTCGGGGCCCTCGCCGGGCACGTATGCCTCGGCGCCCTCGACTCGGTTGATGCAGATGGTTCCAAAGATCTCGTCCTGGCTCAGCGTGAGCGAGCCGCGCTTGGCGAGCTCCAGCATGGCCAGGAAGGTGACGACGAGCTGCTCGGTGGTGGCATCGCCGTCCAGTAGCTCGCGGAAGGTGCAGGTTTGGTGCGCCATGGTAAAGCGGTCGACTGAGGCCACGGTCAGGTCGAGCGGCACGCGATGCGGCGCCACATGCTCGGCCTCCAGCAGGAAGGTCTGGCGCTTGCCGTCCAGGTCGGCACAGATGACGGCGAGACCGCGCAGCGTGATGCCGGCAAGATAGTCGGGCATAAGGCCTAGGAACTCGGGGTCGGGGCCGGCCACGCGCGGATGCATGCGGCTTTCGGCCTGCATGCGCGCACCGAGGGCCGCAGCCGCGCCTTTAAACTGCTTGTAGGCAATCAGGCGCTGGATCAGGACCTCACGCAGCGCGTCGCCGTCAAGCGTGCTGAGCTCCTCAAGGTCTTCGTCGAACTCGTCATCGTCGTCATCGACTTTGCGCGGGGCCTCCTGCGGCACTAGAGAGGCGGCCTTGATATCCAAAAGGGTTGCCGCGACCAGCAAAAAGTCGCTCGCCACGTCCAGGTCCAGCGCCTCGATGCGCTCGGCCTCGGCCAGGTATTGCTCGGCCACCTCGCTGATCGAGATGGCGCCGATATCAACTTTTTGGCGGGTTACCAGCTGCAGCAGCAGGTCGAACGGTCCGCTGTAGACCTGCGTCGACACGCGATACGACATCTTCGACCTCCTTTGACGGCGCCTTCGCGGCGCGGTTTGAGTGCATGTTACGACCGTTTTGCACGGTCGACCTGTAAGTTTACCTTAGATGCCGGCGATTGCGAAGTTGAGCAGCTGCTCAGCGAGCGGATACACGGTAACGTCGAAATAGCGGTCGATTACATCGATGCCGGTCCACATGGGCAGCAGGTACAGCACCAGGATGAGGATGGGCATAGCGTATTGCTGCAGACGGTAATAGTTGTTGAGCGCCTTGCCCTTGAGGAAGGGCACGATGATCGATGAGCCATCGAGCGGCGGGATCGGGATGAGGTTGAAGAACGCGAGCGACAGGTTGACCACGATAAAGGTGGCTCCGAAGTTCATGATCTGTGACGCCAGGGCAAAGGACATGCTGGTGTAGAGGCTGCCATAGGCTAGGCGCATGAGGACCGCGGCAAGACAGGCGAGCGCGATGTTCGATGCGGGGCCGGCAACGCTCACCAGGACCTCGTCGCGCTTGGGGTGCTTGAGGTTGTTGAGGTAGACAGGCACCGGCTTGGCAAAGGCGAACACCGGGCCTCCGGCGGCGAGCATCAGCAGCGGCAGGAGAATGGTACCGAATGGGTCGATATGGTTGAGCGGGTTGAGCGAGACACGACCGCGCGAACGGGCCGTCTTATCGCCGAGTGCCCAGGCCGCGGCGGCGTGCGCGCTCTCGTGGATGACGATGCCCACAATGACGGCGACGGCGCTGGCGAGCAGGTTCATGATGTAGCTGCTGGACATGGCGCTCCCCTAGCGGACGCGGCGCGAAGCGCGCGTGAGCAGGTAGTCAATTACAAACAGAATGACGGCGACGATAGCATAATCCAGGCGGAACACACCGCCAAAGGGCGACGTGATGACGCCGTAGCCGGCGATGGCGTTCGGCAGCGCGCGCGAAAGCTCAACGACAAAGCCCACGATCTGCAGCTTGGCGGTGAGGCCGCTAAAGCACAACAGCACGGTCATCGCACTCATAAAAATGCCGCAGATGCGACAGGCGATGGCGATGATGCTCATCGCCACGGCAGCGGCCTTACGAGAGTTCACGTGCGGTCTCCTCTTCGATCTGGGTGGAAAGCTCCAGCCATTCGTCCTCGAGCTTGGGCAGCTCTTGCTTAAGGCCGTTATATTCCCCCAGCGCGGCGTTGAACTTGTCCTGATCGGCATAAAGCTCTTCGCTTGCCATCAATTCCATAAGCTCGTCATAGCGGGCTCGCTTTTTATCGAGCTCCGTCTCGATCTTCTTGAGCTGGTTGCGCACGCCCTTGAGCTTTTTGTTGAGCGCGGCACGGGCCTGAGCCTCGGCACGCTTTTGCTCCTTGGTCTTTTTGCCCTCGGCGGGCTTGGGTGCTACGACGGGGGTGTTGGCCTGGGCGGCGCAGGCGGGCTTGCCCGCCG
>CAJLLB010000154.1 GCA_905207425.1 uncultured Collinsella sp. | reverse complement strand
TTCAAAAGGCAGGGCATGACCAAAAGGTCAATGCCCTGCCTTTTTCATGCCACCTTGTACGCTCTGGGGGCCGCTCGCTTGCGTATACTCAACCTGTTGCGTTCCGTTGATCCCTTGGGGACGGAGGAAAACGGGTCATTTTGAGGTGTGATTCGGAAGTATGCGGCAAAATCCTGATGGGTTGACCACACCGCATATGCTCAAGCGCTCTACCTGCGGGTTTGTTATCGCAAAACCCCTGTGCGCTCAGCAAGTCCAAAATTTGCCGCATACTTCCGAAAACGTCGCCGATCTACAGGTAATAGGTGAGTGCGGACAAGCGCTGGAGTGCGACGTTTCCCCAGATAAAACCGACCAAAATAAACCTGTCCCTATTTGGAAGGGAACGTTGCCCCGACGAGCACGTCGGATTCCCGGACCGGGCGGCCCAGGTTTTAAGTTTGTCGCGAGTTCCGCACGAGCCGGAGGCCACTTAATGTGGCCTCCGTGCGAGCCAGGACTGTAGAGCAGCAAACTTAACCCCTGTGCCGCCCGGTCTGGGAATCCACCCGCGCGCACAGGAGGGGATTCCTTTTGTGTAGGCTTTGCGGAAATGTGGCTATTTAAGGATACGCCCGGCGGCGTGGTCTGTTGACGGCACAGCTAACGGCACGTATCCTATCGAACTGCGTGTTTCGTAGGGGGATGCTGACCCCTCGATTCAAGCCGTTGCACTTTACAGAAAGCTGGAATCATTCGAGAAGGAGTACGCTTTGCCTACTATTAACCAGCTGGTTCGCCAGGGCCGTCGTTCCGTGCCCAAGAAGTCCAAGAACGCTGCTCTGCAGCACAACTCCCAGAAGCGCGGCGTGTGCACCCGCGTCTTCACCACGAGCCCCAAGAAGCCGAACTCGGCTCTTCGTAAGGTTGCCCGTGTTCGCCTCGTCAACGGCATCGAAGTTACTGCTTACATCCCGGGTGAGGGCCACAACCTGCAGGAGCACTCCATCGTGCTCGTCCGCGGCGGTCGTGTCCGTGACCTCCCTGGTGTCCGTTATCACGTCATCCGTGGCGCCTACGACGCTGCTCCGGTCCAGAACCGTATGCAGGCCCGTTCCAAGTACGGTGCTAAGCGCCCCAAGGCTAAATAAGCCAGATAACGTTTTGATACTTTCGCCGTGTGCCGCCTAAGCGCCGCACGGTAGACACTTAAGGAGATTTCACATGCCGCGTCGTGCAGCAGCTAATCGTCGTGAGGTTCAGCCTGACGCCGTTTACAACAACCGCCTGGTGACTCAGCTCATCAACAAGGTCCTTCTTGACGGCAAGAAGGCCACCGCTGAGCGCATCGTTTACACCGCTTTCGAGATCGTTGCCGAGAAGTCCGAGGGTGGCGACGCTCTCGCTACCTTCAAGAAGGCTATGGACAACGTCAAGCCCACGCTCGAGGTTAAGCCCAAGCGTGTCGGTGGCGCTACCTATCAGGTCCCGATGGAGGTCAACTCCCGTCGTTCCACCGCTCTGGGTATCCGCTGGATCGTCAACTTCTCCCGCGCTCGCAAGGAGAAGACCATGGCCGAGCGTCTCGCCAACGAGATCCTCGACGCTTCCAACGGCCTGGGCGCTTCCGTCAAGAAGCGTGAGGACGTCTTTAAGATGGCCGAGGCCAACCGCGCGTTCTCTCACTATCGTTGGTAAGTTAAGGTAAGGAACTAACATGGCTAAGCCTAAGTACAAGCTTTCCGATACCCGTAACATCGGCATCATGGCCCACATCGATGCCGGTAAGACCACCACGACCGAGCGTATTCTTTACTACACCGGTAAGACCCACAAGATCGGTGAGGTCCATGAGGGCGCTGCCACCATGGACTGGATGGTTCAGGAGCAGGAGCGCGGCGTAACCATTACCTCCGCTGCTACCACGTGCTTCTGGAACAAGGACGGTAAGGACTACCGCATCCAGATCATCGACACCCCGGGCCACGTTGACTTCACCGCCGAGGTCGAGCGCTGCCTGCGCGTCCTCGATGGCGCTGTCGCCGTCTTCGACGCCGTTGCCGGCGTTCAGCCCCAGTCTGAGACCGTTTGGCGTCAGGCTTCTACCTTCAACGTTCCCCGCATCGCCTTCATCAACAAGTATGACCGCGTGGGCGCTGACTTCTTCAACGCTATCGAGACCATGAAGGATCGTCTCGACGCTAACGCCGTGGCCGCTCAGGTCCCGATGGGCGCCGAGGACAACTTCTGGGGCGTCATCGACCTGGTCACCATGACTGCATGGGACTTCAAGGCCGACGAGAAGGGTATGACCTACCCCGAGCCGATGGACGAGATCCCGGCTGAGTTCGCCGACATCGCTGCCACCAAGCGCGAGGAGCTCCTCGACGCTGCTGCCAGCTTTGACGATGAGCTCATGGAGAAGATCCTCATGGAGGAGGACTTCACCGTCGAGGAGCTCAAGGCCGCTCTGCGCAAGGGCGTTCTGGCCAACGAGCTCAACCTCGTCTTCGTGGGCTCCGCCTACAAGAACAAGGGCGTTCAGGAGCTGCTCGACGCTGTCGTCGACTACCTGCCCAGCCCGCTCGACGTTGAGGCCGTTACCGGTACCGATCCGGACACCGGCGAGGAGATCCAGCGTCATCCTTCCTTCGACGAGCCCTTCTCCGGCCTGGTCTTCAAGATCATGACCGACCCGTTCGTCGGTAAGCTCACCTATGTCCGCGTTTACTCCGGCCGCGCCGAGTCCGGCTCCTACGTGGTCAACGCTTCCAACGGTCAGCGCGAGCGCCTCGGCCGCATCCTCGAGATGAACGCCGCCGAGCGTATCGACCGTGACGACGCTGCCGCCGGCGACATCGTCGCTTGCGTCGGCTTCAAGAACTCCACCACCGGTGACACCCTGTGCGAAGAGGGCAAGGAGATCGTCCTCGAGAAGATCGAGTTCGCTAAGCCCGTTATCGACGTTGCCATCGAGCCCAAGACCAAGGCCGAGCAGGACAAGATGTCCCTGGCTCTGACCAAGCTCGCCGAGGAGGACCCGACCTTCCAGGTGTCCACCAACCACGAGACCGGCCAGACCATCATCGCCGGCATGGGCGAGCTGCACCTCGAGATCATCGTCGACCGTCTGCTCCGCGAGTTCAAGGTTGACGCTAACGTCGGTAAGCCCCAGGTTGCCTACCGCGAGACCGCTGGTCACGACGTCGAGAAGGCTGAGGGTAAGTTCGTCCGTCAGTCCGGCGGTCGCGGTCAGTACGGCCACGCCGTCATCAAGCTCGAGAAGATGGAGGAGGGCTTCGGCTACGAGTTCGTCAACGCTATCGTCGGCGGCGTCGTGCCCAAGGAGTACATCCCGTCCATCGACAAGGGCATCCAGGAGGCCCTGAACACCGGTGTTATCGCCGGCTTCCCGGTCCTCGACGTTAAGGTCACCCTGTTCGACGGTTCTTACCACGAGGTCGACTCCTCCGAGGCCGCCTTCAAGATCGCCGGTTCCATGGCTATCAAGGACGCCCTCAAGAAGTCCGATCCGCAGCTGCTCGAGCCGATCATGGCTGTCGAGGTCGAGACCCCCGAGCAGTACATGGGCGACGTTATGGGCAACCTCTCCGGTCGCCGCGGCAAGATCGAGGGCATGGAGGATCGCAAGAACAGCAAGCTCATCCGTGCCAAGGTGCCGCTGGGCGAGATGTTCGGTTACGCTACCGACCTTCGCTCCCAGACCCAGGGCCGTGCATCCTACACGATGCAGTTCGACTCTTATGAGCCCGCGCCCAAGTCCATCGTGGACGAGGTCATGAGCAAGAACGCCTAAGTTCGAGCTCCCTGTTACGTAATCCGCGAGAACATCTCTCGCACTCTTTGGAGGTTTAAGTTGGCTACCCAAAAGATCCGCATTCGCCTCAAGGGCTATGATCACGAGGTCGTCGATCAGTCCGCGAAGCTCATCGTCGAGACCGCTCAGAAGACCGGCGCTCGCGTCTCCGGTCCTGTCCCCCTGCCCACCGAGCGCAACCTGTACACGGTTATCCGCTCGCCGCACGTGAACAAGGACTCCCGTGAGCAGTTCGAGATGCGCACCCACAAGCGCTTGATCGACATTCTCAGACCCAGCAACAAGACAGTTGAGGCTTTAACCGGCCTTGAACTCCCCGCCGGCGTCGAAATCGAGATT
>CAJLLB010000153.1 GCA_905207425.1 uncultured Collinsella sp. | reverse complement strand
GGCACGGTGCGCAGCCAGAGCCGTTCGGTCATGGTCGCCTTCGATTTCGAGGCGCAGCAGAGCGTGCCGGTCCCCGACGCATGGCGCAGGGCGCTCGAAGCGGAGTGAGCGAACACCGAACATCCGGACCTACGGCTGTTTCAACATTTCGGCACGCTGCTTCCGGCGTGCCAGTACGGTTCCGAGCACCATCAACAATACGCCGCCGAAGATCGCGCCGCCGAGCGCGGCAACCGTCGTGGCGGCAACAACGACCGTCGCGGTGGCCGTCGTAACGATCGCAACGCCTCCGACAGCAACTCCGAGCGCAACGCTTCCGAGAGCCGTCCGCACAGCCATCGCACCAACGCCAGCAACAACGTCGCTGCCGGCATGGACTTCCCCAACCCCGATAAGCAGGGCAAGGGCAAGAAGCGCAAGGGCGGTCACGGCAACGATGAGGACCACTACAGCCGCATGGCGCGTGAGGCCGAGGAGTACAGCCGCGAGAAGGTGCTCGAGGAGGCCCGCGCCGCCGTCGAGGAGGCCTCTCGCGAGTCCACCGGTCGCCGCAAGAAGCGCAAGGAGAAGCGCGAGCGCGAGGCTGCTAAGGCTCAGGAGGAGCGCAAGATTGAGGAGGCGCTGGCCCAGGGCGTGAACCCCGAGGAGCTCGACGCCATCAAGGTCTCCCAGGGCGTTACCGTCCAGGAGCTCGCCGAGGCGCTCGACGTTCCGGCCAACGACATCATCAAGCGCCTGTTCCTGCTGGGCACGCCGCTCACGATGACGCAGTCCATGTCCGACGACCTCGTCGAGCTCGTTGCCGACGACCTGGGCCGTCAGATCAAGATCATCACCCCCGAGGAGGAGAACACCTTCTCGTTCTACGACGATCCCGCCGACCTTAAGCCCCGCGCCCCGGTCGTCACCGTCATGGGTCACGTCGACCACGGCAAGACGAGCCTGCTCGACGCCATCCGTCACACCGGCGTCGCTGCCGGCGAGGCGGGCGGCATTACCCAGGCCATCGGCGCTTCGCAGGTCATGATCAACGACCGCAAGATCACCTTCATCGATACCCCTGGTCACGCGACCTTTACGGCCATGCGTGCCCGCGGCGCCAAGGTGACCGACATCGTCATTCTGATCGTGGCTGCCGACGACGGCGTCATGCCTCAGACCATCGAGTCGATCAACCACGCCAAGGCCGCCGGCGTACCCATCGTCGTCGCCGTCAACAAGATCGATAAGCCGGGCGCCAACCCCGACCGCGTGCGCCAGGAGCTTACCGAGTACGGCATCATCCCCGAGGAGTGGGGCGGACAGAACATGTTCGTCAACATCTCGGCCAAGCAGAAGATCGGTATCGACGACCTGCTCGAGACCGTGCTGCTCCAGGCCGACGTGCTCGAGCTCAAGGCCAACCCGGACACCTTTGCCTCCGGCAACGTCCTCGAGGCCAAGCTCGACAAGGGCCGTGGCTCGGTCGCTACCGTGCTCGTGACCCGCGGTACCTTGCACGTGGGCGATACGCTGGTCGCCGGCCTTACCTATGGCCGCGTCCGTGCCATGCTCGACCCCAAGGGCCGCGCCGTCACCGAGGCCGGTCCCTCCGACGCTGTCGAGATTTTGGGCCTGCAGTCCGTGCCCAACGCCGGCGACGAGTTCCGCGTGTTCGAGGACGAGCGCGAGGCACGCGCCCTGGCCGACGAGCGTTCGCTGAAGGCCCGTATCGAGGAGCAGAGCCGCGTCAAGCACGTCACGCTCGAGAACCTCTTCGAGACCATCGCCGACGCCGAGGTCAAGGAGCTCAACCTGATCATCAAGGCCGACGTCCAGGGTTCCATCGAAGCTCTTCAGGACTCGCTCGACAAGATGGATCAGTCCGAGGTTCGTATCAACACGATCCACTCCGCCGTTGGCGCCATCAACGAGACCGACGTCGTCCTGGCCGACGCCTCCAACGCCATCATCATCGGCTTTGGCGTCCGTCCCGACGGTAAGGCTCGCTCCGCCGCCGAGCGCGAGGGCGTCGAGATCCGTTGCTACGACGTCATCTACAAGTGCCTCGAGGAGCTCGACGCCGCCCGTATCGGCATGCTCAAGCCCACCGAGGTCGAGGTCGCCACGGGTACCGCGACCGTCCTGGACACCTTCAAGGTGCCCAAAGTCGGTATCGCCGCCGGTGTCCGCGTCGAGGAGGGCGAGATCGCCGCGACCGATTCCGTGCGTCTGGTGCGCGACGGCATCGTGGTCTTCAACGGCAAGATCGCCTCGATGCGCCACTACAAGGACGAGGCCAAGAGCCTCAAGAGCGGTTCCGAGGGCGGTATTGGCCTGGAGAACTTCCAGGACATCAAGCCCGGTGACCAGATCGAGGGTTACCGTATCGACCAGGTTGCCCGTACCGAGTAGGGGGGTAGCGCTATGAAGCAAACGCAGGCAACCCGCCGACTGGGCGAGCAGCTTCGCGAGAAGCTCGGTTATATCCTGCTCTTTGAGGTTTCCGATCCGCGTCTCGACCTGGTTACTTTGACCGCGGTCGAAGTCGCGGTGGACCGTTCGTTCGCGCGCGTGTACGTGTCGTGCGATGCGAGCCGCTACGACGAGGTCATGGAGGCGCTCGCTAGCGCTAAGGGCCGTATTCGCAGCCTGTTGGCTCGCTCGCTCGATTGGCGTGTTACGCCCGAGCTCGATTTTCGCATCGATCGCTCGACCGATGAGGCCGAGCGCATCACGCGTGCGCTGGAAAACGTTCCCGCCACGCTTGCGATCGAAAAGGACGAGGACGGCTATCCGATAGCGGATGCCGCCCAGGAGGCAGCTTTAGATGACTAATTCCGCCGACCTCGCCTCGTGCGAGTCTGCAGATATTCAGCGACGCATCCTCGAGCTCATCGAGGGTGCGTCCTCCATTGCGATTTCGGGACATACTTCTCCCGATGGCGACGCCTTGGGCTCCGTATTGGGTCTGGGCCTTTCGCTCATGAAGTTTTTCCCCAACAAGGACATTGCGCTGCTGCTGGCAGACGATGACCCGGTTCCGCGTATCTACCGCTTTATGGAAGGCTCCGATCGCCTGGTGCCGGCATCTGCGTACGCCGGCAATCCTGACCTGTTCATCTCGGTGGACGTACCGGTCGTCGAGCGCCTCAATAATTCTGCCGAGGTGCTTCGTCGCTCCAAGCATGTGGTGTGCTTCGATCATCATCCGGCGCGCGAGGAGTTTGCCGAGCTCAGTCTGAGGCGCGTCGATGCCGCGGCCTGCGCCATGATCATCGACCGTTTCTTGGACAATTGCGGCATTGTCGCACGTGATGGCGTCGCGACCTGCTTGCTGTGCGGCTTGGTGACCGATACCGGCCGTTTTCAGTACCAAAACGCCGATGCCGCCGCGTTCCATGCGGCCTCGCGCCTGGTGGCGCACGGTGCCGATCCGGCGCGCGTTGCGCTCGAGGTCTATCAGAGCATGCGCGTTGAGTTTTTGCACCTCAAGTCCATTGTCATGGGTCGCATTAAGACGGTCGCGCATGGGCGCGTGGCGTATAGCTATGCCTACCAGAGCGACCTTGAGGCCTGCGGTGTCACCTCGGACGAGTGCGACGGCCTGGTCGATGTGGTGCGTTCGGTGATGGGCGTCGAGGTTTGCATGTTCTTAAAGGGCATTGAGGGCGATACCAAGGTGCGTGGCAACCTGCGCTCCAAGGGCGACCTCGATGTGTCCGAGATTGCTGCCAACTTTGGCGGTGGCGGGCATCATGCTGCCGCCGGTTTCTCCAACAACGGAACGATTCGCGAGACGCTCGCCGTGGCACTTCCCATGCTGGCCGAGCTGGTGGGGGAGGATCCCGCTTCGGTGACCGTCGAGCTCTAACTAATTGGATGGTACATGGCTCGTCGAACGCCTTCTCAATTGAATATGCTACTCGCCGTCGATAAGCCGGTGGGCTGCACGTCCCATGACGTGGTCTCGCAATGCCGACGCGCCCTCCATGAGCGGCGCGTCGGCCATGCCGGTACGCTCGACCCCATGGCATCGGGTGTCATGGTTGTGGGCGTGGGTCAGGCCACCCGTCTGCTGGGTATGCTAACCCTCGATACCAAAAGCTATGTCGCCGACATTTCGTTTGGTGCCGAGACCAATACCGATGATGCGGAGGGCGAGGCGGTCCGCACAGTGGCTG
>CAJLLB010000152.1 GCA_905207425.1 uncultured Collinsella sp. | reverse complement strand
CGGCAACGGCGATGGCTTGCTCTACCATGCGCGTCGCGGCGGCCGTATCGGTCGGCGGGGTCAGGCGCATGTCGACCCAGACTTTGGCGCGGTCGGGCACGACATAGGGGCGATATCCGCCCTCGATTTGGCCAAACGTGATGGTCGAAGGCCCCAGCTCATCGTGCGCGGGCAGCGCCACAAACGCGCGACGGAGCGAACACACGACCTCGGCCATGGCGGCGACGGCATCCGCGCCCTTCCACGGCTGGCTCGCATGCGCCGTTACGCCAGCCATTTCAATCTCGAACCACGTGCGCCCCTTGTGCGCCGCCTGGATCTGTCCGTCGGTGGGTTCGGTGTCCAGCACCCATTCGCGCGAGCCGACCCAGCCGGCATCGATCGCGGCCTCTGAGCCGCGCATAAAGTCCTCCTCGTCGACCGAGCAAATGAGTGAGAAGCCACGGCGGGGCAGCTCGCCTTCTGCCGCCACGCGCTCGAGCGTATGGACCAGTGCGGCAATGGCGCAGGCCAGGCCACCCTTCATATCGCAGGCACCGCGGCCATAGAGTTTATCGTTGCGCACGATCGCTCCGAGCGGCGGAATGTCCGCGTCCCAGCCATCGCCCAGCGTAACGGTATCCATATGGCAGATATAGACGAGCCGTGGCTCGTCGCTCAGTCCCGGCACGGTGACCATAAGGTTGCGGCGCCCGGGCAGCACCTCGAGTTCCTCAACCTGCACGGCATCGAGTACCGGATGGCTCAGCTGGGCCAACCGTTCCTCAACCAACGCTTTGATATAGCGTTCAATCTCGCCCTCATACGCACCTGGGTCGGAACTGTCGATCCGCACGAGCCCTTGCGTAAGCCGCCAGGCAAAATCTGTATCAACCATAGGCACCTCACAGATAGTTAGGTCAACATACAGATTGTATGCCAAGAAGCGGCTCGGTGCATTTAATGGAGCGCTCACAAAAACGGGGGCGCCTCTCGTGCGAAAGGCACCCCCGCGGGCATTCAATGTCAGTGACGGGCAGGCCACATGGGGAGCTGCCCGTCAGGTCAGTCGGCGCTACTTGATCACGCGCACGCGATACATCGACGGAATCTGCTTGAGCGCCTCGATGGTGCTGCTGTCTAGGTGTTCGTCGGTGTCGAACATGGTGTAGGCGTTCTCGCCGGCGGACTCGTTGGTCATACGCTGCACGTTGGCGTTGTCCTTGGCCAGGATGGCCGTGATCTGGCCGATCATGTTGGGCACGTTGGCATGCAGGCAGGCAATGCGGCTTGCAGCGCGCGCCTTGCCCATGCTGCAGGCGGGGTAGTTGACGCTGTGTGCGATGTTGCCGTTCTCCAGGTAATCCTTGAGCTCGCTGATGGCCATGTCGGCGCAGTTGGCCTCGGCCTCGCCGGTGCCGGCGCCCGAGTGCGTGGTGATAAACGTATTGGGCATCTTGACCGTCTTGGGCGTGGCGAAGTCGCAGCTAAACCAGCTGAGCTTGCCCTCGCGCAGGGCGGCGTCGACGGCGTCCTCGTCAATGATGGTTTCGCGCGCGTAGTTGATGAGCACGGCGTCCGGTGCCAGCAGGTTAATCTGCTCGGTGCTGATCATGCCGATGGTGTCGGCCTTGCTGGGCACGTGCACGGTGAGGTAGTCGCAGCCGCGGCAGAGATCCTCGAGCGTGCCCACGCGCTGCACCTCGCGGCTCAGCACCCACGCGTGCTCGACGGAAATGAACGGATCGTAGCCGTAGACGTCCATGCCCAAATCGACGCAGGCGTTGGCGACCTTGGAGCCCACGTTGCCCAGGCCGATGACGCCGATGCGCTTGCCCTTGAGCTCACGGCCCACAAAGGCCTTCTTGGCCTTTTCGGCATCGACCTGAATCTCGGGGTCGTCGGCGTTGTCACGCACCCAGTTCATCGATTGCACCACGCCGCGGCTCGAGAGCACCAGCATGCCTAGGACGAGCTCCTTAACGGCGTTGCTGTTGGCGCCGGGGGAGTTAAAGACGACGACGCCCTTCTTGGCGTACTCCTCGACGGGGATGTTGTTGACGCCGGCGCCGCAGCGGGCGATGGCGCGGATGCCCTCGGGCAGCTCGTAGCCGTGCAGGTCGGTCGAGCGCATCAGAATGGCGTCGGCCTCTTCGGCGGTGCTCACAAACTCGTAGCCCTCACCAAACTCGACCTTGCCGTCCTTGGTAATGTCATCGATGGTTTTAATCTTGCGCATGGAAAACTCCTTAGCAGGTTTTGATCTATACAGGGTGGTCTGAGATGGCTGATCGGCCCGCGCGTTGCGGGCTAGTTAGATCGCGGGCTCAAACTATGCTGCGCTTCGAAGTCCTTCATGTACGAGGCCAGTGCCTGCACGTCTTCCATGGTCACGGCGTTGTAGACGCTTGCGCGCATGCCGCCCACCAGGCGATGGCCCTTGACGTTTTGAATCTGGTGCTCGGCCGCGCCTGCGACAAAGGCCGCGTCGAGTTCGGTGTCGCCGGAGCGGAAGGTAACGTTGGCGATGGAGTGGCTGTCGGCCTGCGTGGTGCCATGGAACAGCTCGCTGTGCTCGAGCAGGTCATAGAGCAGGTTGGCCTTGGCCCAGTTGCGTTCGGCCATGGCGGCAAGTCCGCCGGTCTCCTCGACCCAGTGGAACACCTTGCCGCATACGTAGATGCCAAAGGTGTTGGGCGTGTTGAGCATGGAGCCCTTGGCGGTCTGGGTCTTAAGGTCCATGTACTGCGGCGTCTGCGCAAAGGCGGGGCCTTCGGCGATCAGGTCGTCGCGCACGATAACCACGGTCACGCCCGCGGCGCCGGCGTTTTTCTGCGCGCCGGCGTAGATGAGCCCGTAGCGCTCAACGTCGAGCGGCTGCGACAGAAAGCAGCTTGAGACATCGGCGACCAGTGGTACGTCGCCGCAGTTGGGCAGCTCGTGGTACATGGTGCCAAAGATGGTGTTGTTCTGGCAGATGTAGACGTAGTCGAGCCCGTCGCCCGCGGCCTCGGCGGCAATGCGCACGTTGACGTCGGCCATGGTGGGAATGCGGTCGAAATTCGTGTCCTCGGAGCTCGCGAGCAGCACGGCCTCGCCGTACTTGGCGGCCTCCTTGTACGCCTTGTTGGCGAAGTTGCCGGTCACGACGTAGCCGGCGCGGCCGCAGCGCATGAGGTTCATGGGGATGCCCGCAAACTGCAGCGTGGCGCCACCCTGCAAAAACAGGACGCGGTAGTTGTCGGGGATGCTCAGCAGGCGGCGCAGGGTTGCCTCGGCGTCGTCGATGATCTGCTGGTACATGCTAGATCGATGGCTCATCTCGAGCACGGACATGCCGCAACCGCGGTAGTCCATCATCTCGTCGGCGATCTCGGCGAGCACGCTTGTGGGCAGTGCGGCCGGGCCAGCTGAGAAGTTGTGCACACGTGCCATCTTCTAGTTCCCCTCGTAGTCGTTTGAACGTTCGGGATACTTTAGCACAGTGGAGCGCCGGGCGCGACCGCATCACGGTAAAACTCGAGCGCGCCGCTATGATTTACAGGATGGTTACATGGGGGAGGGGTGCTTTACTCCTCAGGCAAATCCAAATCTGCGAGCGAAGGCATGAGGCTTTCTAGGCGCTTGATCTCTTCGTCGCAAATTAGCTACCTCCTGCCCGCTACGACGCGAGCGTGGCGATGACGGCTTCGTCGCCGGCGTATATTAGGGTGTTGCCGTCGGGGATGATCGTTTGGCCGTCGCGCTTGAGCATCACCACGATAAAGGGGTGCTTGCCCTGCGGCACATCGCGAAGACGCTGGCCGGCCAGGCGACCGTGGGGGGTTACGGGGACCTCGCGCAGCGTAACCTCGGCACGCTCTTCGAACGTTGGGGCGGCCATCACCAGCAGATCGCCTTCCTGGATCACGGTATCGCCGTTGGGCAGCACCGGGTGCGCCCCGTCGCGCAGCACCAGGACCACGAGCATGTCCGTCGCCCTGCCAATATCGGCGAGCGAGCGCTCGGCAAACGGATGGCCAGCACCCACCTTGAGCTTTACAAATGACATGCCGTCTTCGTCGCGATAGTCGTTAAAGGTGCGGCGCACGTCGCCGGTCGCATCGATCATATCGAGCTTCTTCGCCACCGCTGGCAGCAGCGAGCCCTGCACCACAATGCTCGACACGGCAATCACAAACACCAGGTCAAATAGGTCGTGTCCGCCGGGAACGCCGGCCACCACGGCAAAGAGGCTAAACACGACCGAAGCTGCTCCGCGCAGGCCCGCCCAGCTTACGAGCGCGACCTGGCGGGGGGTCGTCTT
>CAJLLB010000151.1 GCA_905207425.1 uncultured Collinsella sp. | reverse complement strand
CAGCATCGGCTGCCGCCTGCGCTGTATCGGCCGCGTCGTCAAGCTCGTCATCGGCATCCTGAGCGGCAGAAAGCAGCGCGCCGTCAACCGACTGCAAGCGCTCGAGTGCTGACCACTGCCCACGCTCCTCGGCAGTGCCCTCGAGCTCCAGCGGAGCCTTGAGCGTGTACTGGTACTCGGCGACCAGGCCCGTCTCGAGGTTGTCCGCGTAGTGCGTCATCGTGGGCAGAATCGCCAGGCCAAAGAGCAGCAGCAGCGAGGCAAATGCAATGCCCACGAAGAGCGTGGCGAAGTTGCCCAGGTTGCGCAGGAAGATACGCAGGCGGAAGCGGGAAACAAAACCCATGCGCTCCGGCAGCTGCAGGCCGCGCTTGGTGCCCGATTTGCCGCTCGCCTCGTGACGAAGGAACTGCAGCGGGGTCTTCCCCATCTTGCGAAGCAGGCCCACCAGCGTGATGAGGATGAGCGCGACGGCGGGAACCACGGCGCACTTCACAAAGATCTCCCAGCTCCAGTACACCTGGAAGGGCGGCAGGCTGTACGAACCGTAATAGAGGCTGCGCATGGGCTCGGTAAAGAACGCTATGCCGAGCGCAGTGCCCAAAAGCGCCGCGACCACGCCCACGATGGCGGGAAGCGCAAGGTAGTGCAGCACGATCTCGCGTCGACGATAGCCGCTGGCGAGCAGCGTGCCGATGATGGCGCTCTCCTCCTCGATGGTGGCATCGGTAAGGACCACAAAGACAAACGCCATGATTACGATGATGATGTCGAGCAGCGTCATCCACATCATGGAGTCGCCGTCTACGTCGTCGCGCGCGTAGCCAATGCCCTGGTTGGAATCGGCGTCGATCAGATCGTCCACGCGCGCGTCGGCGTCGGTCAGCGCCTCGACCATATCCTGTTCGGCATCGGTACGGTCTGCAGTGGAGAGGTCGCGATCGGCAAAGGTGAAGGAGTAGGTGTAGGCAGGCGCGCCGCCGGCATCCTCGAGCGCGGCAAAGCCGCCATCGGTGACCTCGGCTACGCCGTACGTGATGGTGTTCACCGTAAAGTCCGAATTGTTGAGGAACAGCGCCTGGCTATCGGGCTGGGTCATGATGCCGCAAATGGTGTAGGTTCGGCCCTCGAGCTCGACTTTATCGCCCACGGACAGGTTGTTATTGGTGGCAAAGACACGGTCGATGGCCACCTCGTCATCCGCCTTGGGCTGCTTGCCCTCACAGTAGGACGCAATGTCCACCTTAGCGCGGTGCGCATAGGTGCGCAGCGTGCGCTTGGTGCCGTCGTCGCCGGACGCCTTTTTGATGATGGCATCGATAGAGAAATTCTTGTAGAGCGTGACGCCGCCGACGTCGCCGGCCGCGTCCTCGGCGGCCTTGAGCTGGTCTTTGGTGACCTCGAAGGAGGTGGTCACGCGGCCGTCCTCAATCGTGTACGCATCGCGCATGTCGTCGATAAGACAACCGATGGAATGCGCCGCGAGCAAAAAGCCCGAGGTGAGAGCGATGCTTCCGCACATAAGCAAAAAGATGCCCAGGTACTTGCCAATATTGCGGCGCAGCTCGCGCGGGAGACGTTTTGCGAGAGGTGTCATGGCGCCGCCTACCAATCGAGCTCGGCGGCCGCGACGGGCGACTCGTTGAGCTCATCCTCGACGATGCGCCCGTCGCGCAGGCGCAGCACGCGATTGGCCATGCGCGCAATGGCGGCATTGTGGGTAACGATGATGATGGTGCAGCCGTACTCGTGATTGACATCCTCCATGAGCTGCAAGATCTCCTTGGACGTCTTGTAGTCAAGCGCGCCCGTGGGCTCGTCGCACAGCAGCAGGCCCGGGTTTTTGACGAGTGCACGGCCGATGGCGCAACGCTGCTGTTGGCCGCCCGAGACCTGGCGCGGGAACTTGTTGCGGTGCTCGTAGAGGCCCAGTGAACGCAGCAGGTCGTCGATGTTGAGCGGGTTTTTGGACAGGTGTGCCGTGACCTCGATGTTTTCCTTGATGGTGAGGTCGGGCACCAGGTTGTAGAACTGGAAGACAAAGCCCAGCTCACGGCGGCGATACTCGCCCAGGTCGGTAGGCTTGAGCACCGTGAGGTCGCAGCCGTCCACCATGATGGAGCCGGCGTCGGCATCCTCCAGGCCGCCGATCAGGTTGAGAAAGGTCGACTTGCCCGAGCCCGAGGGCCCCAGCATGACGCAGATCTCGCCGCGGTTGATGGACGTGTCGATGCCATCGAGCACCGTTAGGCGTGCATCACCGTCGCCGTAGTGCTTTTTGAGACCCTTAACCTGAACGTAGGCTTTCTGCGTTGCCATGGTATCCCCCATTGTTAGCCTCGTACTACTTTATGAGCGTAATAGTAAACCTTAGCGAACTATTTTGGGGCGAGGCCTGAAATTTATTTCAGACCAGTCATTGGGGACGTTCTTAAATGACTAGGTGGCTAGGCGTGGGATTTGGTGCGTGCGAGGGCGAGGCCTGCGGCGGCGATGGCCACGGCGAAGAGTGCCGTGACGCCCAGGTCGCAGGCGATGTCGCCCAGCACGGTGGACGTTAAATCCGAGGCGAGTGCCTTGCTGATCGCGTCGTTCACCCAATATGTCGGCACAAAATGCGCCACGGTCTGCACGGCCGAGCCCATGAGCGACAGCGGCATCCAGGCGCCGCCCAAAAACGTCATGAGCATGCCGAGTAAGTTGCCCACGCCGTTGAGCAGCTCCTCGCGCGCACCCAGGCTCGACAGCGCAAAGCCAACGGCCAGCGGCGTGCACGCCAGGGCAAACGTCGCTGCCAGCGCCAAGCACACACGGTCCACGCCAACCTCAGCGACCGCACCGGCAAAGCCCACGACGCCCATCATGCTCGACACAAACCAGATGCAGACGGTGATCACGGCGGCGGCCGCAAACACGGCAAGCGAGCGCCGGCGCTCGGAGATTGGACCGGCATCCATACGACGCACGCGCTCGGGCTCGTTCATGCCCGAGAACACCAGACCCACCGACACGATGACCGACGAGATAATCGCGTACGCACCAAAGTTGAAATACGACTCGAGCGTGGCGGCGGCCGTCGAGTCGACCTTGACCTGATCGATCTCGACCTCCGCACGCTTCGCGGCCGCATGCTCGGCCGCCTTGGCGACGTCACCGTTGGAGGCAGTGGGCTCAAGTGCCGCCGCAGCGCCCGCGAGCGAGATCCAGCGCGAGGCCTCGGCAGACGAAAGCGCCGCCGCCATGGTGCCGGAGCCGTACGTCACGTCGAGTTTGGGCAGGGACTCCCCCGCGCAAGCGGCCGCAACGAGGTCGCCCTCAAACCCCTCCGGGATAAAGAACACGCAGTCGGCGCTGCCCTTGGCACTGTTGCTCTTGGAGAGCGCGTCCGCAAGATTGTACGCATCGTCGCCGACGCCCGTGACCAGCTCAAAGCGCGAACCCAGATGCTTGGTAAGCGCACGCGAAAGGTCGCTGTCGTCGCGGTCGACCACAATCACGTTGGCATCGTAGGGCTTGTACTCGGTGAGCTGCGACGAGTTCCAGCTCACCGATGCCGCGATGAATACGCCCATGAGCGAGATGAACACCGTATAGATGAGCAGGTAGAACGGGTGCGCCAGCGCCATGCGAAGCGCGGTCTTAAAGGTGCTCATAGCGGCTCCTTCCAAAGATCAGCGTGGCGGCGGCAACGAACAGCAGCGCCATAAGGACCAGTGCGCCGGCGCGAACGGCAAAGGGGCCCAGGTCCTCAAAGAAATACAGGCGGTTGAACATGTCGCAGATAAGCTTGACGGGGTTGAGCCAGCACTCGGCAGGGCAGGCGCGGGCGACGTCGTCGGCAAGCGCCATCGCCGGCTCGCCGTAGAGGCCGGCGAACAGGGCGCACGTGGTAGCAAAGCCCGTAAGGATGCCGGACTTGGACGCCTTGCCGCCCTTAACGGGAAGCGTGCCCACAAAGAGCCCCAGGCCCGTGGCGGCAAGCGCGGAAGCGGCGCCGCCCACCAGACACAGTCCCTCGCGCCCGCCAAAGTCGACGCCCACGACCAGGCGCACATAGCCAATCGCGATCGTCATCGAGGCGAAGGAGACCAGCCACGAGCCGACAAAGATGCCGGCCAGCGACGCCGTCTTGGAAAGGCCGCCCACGCAGCGGCGCGCGCCAAGGCCCGACAGATTGGGCTGCAAATCGACGACGCTCAAGGCAGCAAACTCGGCAGACATCATCGCAACCAGGCCAAAGAGCGCGTAGTAGTAGATGACCGTGCCATCGGGCGTGGTGCGCGTCAGGCTAACGCGGCGGGTGCCGCCCTCTAGCGACAGGGCGCGCGCAA
>CAJLLB010000150.1 GCA_905207425.1 uncultured Collinsella sp. | reverse complement strand
CTCGCCGTCGCGTGCCACCAGCACGCCGTTCACAAACACGACCTTGGCGCGGCCATGTGCCCCAAAACCCTCGAGCGGCGTGTAGTCCACAGCTTGATGCTGTGTCGCGGCACTGATTGTCCAGCGCGCTTTGGGATCCCACACGCACACATCGGCATCGGCGCCCTCGGCAAGACAGCCCTTGCGCGGGTACATGCCAAACACGCGCGCCGGGTTCTCGCTCATCAAGCGGCACAGATCCTCGGGTCCCAGCTGTCCCTCAAAGCTCGTGGCAATCGCGACGGGACGATGCTCCACGCCGGGCCCGCCGTTGGGAATCGCGCGGAAATCGTCGCGCCCGCGGTCCTTTTGCCCGTGCAGGTTAAAGCTGCAATGATCGGTCGCAATCGTATCGATCTCGCCGGCCACAAGCGCCTCGCGCAGCGCGGCACGGTCGCCGGCATGGCGCAGCGGCGGGCTCATCACGTACTTGGCGCCCGCAAAGCCGTCCTCGCCCTGCTCCAGATAGCAGGTGTCGTCGAGCATCAGATACTGAGGGCAGGTCTCGACATAGATATTCTTCTGCCCGCGCGCCTTGGCCGCACGAATGGCCTCGAGCCCCAACTTGGTCGAAAGGTGCACCACGTTGACTGGGGCGTCGCCGGCCAGGTGCGCCAGATACAGCAGGCGGCTCACGGCTTCGGCCTCACACACGTCCGGGCGGCTGAGCGCATGCCCCTCGGGCCCATGAATCCCCTGCTCGTACACGCGCTTCTGCAGCTCATTCACCAGCGTACCGTTCTCGCAATGCACGCACAGTATGCCGCCAATACGCTTGAGCTCCTCGAGCACCTCGAGCGTCTCGGCATCGTCCAGGCGCAAATGATCGTAGGCAAAGTAGGTCTTAAACGACGATACGCCCGCCTCGCGCATAGCCGAAAGATCGGCGCGGTTGCGTTCATTCCACTCGGCGAGTGCCATATGAAAGGCGTAGTTGGCCGTGCAGGTTCCGTCGGCACGGCGATGCCACTCGGCCAAGGCATCGGGCATGGTCACGCCGCGATCAGCCGTCGCGTAGTCCACGATGGTCGTCGTACCGCCGCAGGCAGCCGCACGCGTGCCGGTCTCAAAGCTATCGGCCGTCCAGTCCATGCCGGTCCAGCACTGCATGTGCGTGTGCCCATCGATAAAGCCCGGGAACACCCAACAGTCCGTGGCGTCCTGGACGGTATCGTCCTCACCCGGCTCAATCGCCGCGGCAATCCGCACAATCTTGTCGCCCTCCATGGCAAGATCGGCGCGGCGAAGCCCCTGGGGCGTCACGAGCGCGCCGTTTTTGATGATGATCATGTTGCTCCTTATTGATTAATACAGTTGGCCACGCGATCAAAATACGAGCAGGCGGCGATATGCTCCGTTATGCGTTGCTGCCCCTTGGCGGTATCGACGTCCCACAGCTCGTAGGCACGCGCCTCGACCAGCACCACATCGGTACGGTCCTTGAGGATCGAACCGCCGCCGTCCTTGCCCTCAAGACGTATGAGCGCATCGAACAATTCCGCCGGAAAGAGCACCGGACTCGAAGGCTCACCGTTGCACGCAAGACGCGCCGGATGTTTGCGGCCACGCTCGTCAAATGCACGAACCATAGCCTCAAAAGAATCCAAACTCACGAGCGGCTGGTCGCCCGGCAAAAAGAGGCAACCTTTCCAGTTGCGTTCTGCCCCCCACGAAAGGCCGGCCTTAATGCTTTGACTGCGCAGCTCGCCATCGTGCAGCACGCACGGGCAATGCTTGTCCTCGCAAATCTGAGCGACCTCGGGCCAACGCGTCGAAACCACGACGTCAAAGCCCCGGGGAACCGAATCGATGGTCCGGGCAATCAGCGGCTCGCCATAGATATCGGCAAGCATCTTGTTAGAGCCAAACCGCTTGCCCTCGCCCGAAGCCATAATGACGCATCCAAGTTTCATGGTGATACCTCCCCTGAAACCATCGTACCCATAACTCGCGCCGCGGGCATCCACATCGAAAGCGCTTATCCCGCACGCCCGCGATGCAAAAAAGGGGCACCCCGCCGGTTGGCAGAGCGCCCCCTTTACATGGCTTACCTCAACCCGGCTTTAAGCCTGGAGCCAACGGGCGGTGTTGCGCTCGTCGAGGGCCTTGAGGGTAGCGGCGGGATCGGCAACCTTCTGCAGGAACATCATTGCAGCGATGGCGTACGGCTTGTAGCTGGCCTCCTTGTACATGCCCACGCGGTGCATGTCGAAGACGTCGGCGTTAACCTCGCCGTGCTCGCAGGAGACACCGGAGATGTCGGCGGGCAGCGGGTGCATAAAGATGGTGTCCTGGCCGTTGGCAGTCTTCTCCATGAGCTCGGTCGTGGAGCACCAGTCCTGATGGGTGGCGTTCTGGGCGAGCAGCTCCTTCTCGAGCGCAGCGATGCCGGCGTCGTCGCCCTCGGCGTACAGATTGGTACGCTTCTCCATTGCGGCAAACGGAGCCCAGCTCTTGGGGATCACGATGTCGGCGCCCTCGAAGGCCTCGGCCATGGTGTTGACCTGCTTAAAGGTGGTGCCGGACTCGGCGGCATAGCCCTTGGCGCGCTCGACGACCTCGGGCATGAGGTCGTAGCCCTCGGGGTGGGCCAGGGTGACGTCCATGCCAAAGCGGGGCAGCAGGCTGATCAGCGACTGCGGGCAGGACAGCGGCTTGCCGTAAGAGGGCGAATAGGCCCAGGTGACGGCAACCTTCTTGCCCTTGAGGTTCTCGAGGCCGCCAAACTCGTTGATGAGGTAGAGCATGTCGGCAGAGGACTGCGTGGGGTGATCGGAATCGGACTGCAAGGAGATGAGCGTGGGACGGTGATCCAGAACGCCGTCCTCGTAGGCCTGCTGGACAGACTCGGAGACCTCGGCCATATAGGCGTCGCCCTTGCCGATGTACATGTCGTCGCGGATGCCGATGACGTCGGCCATGAAGGAGATCATCGTGGCGGTCTCGCGGACGGTCTCGCCGTGGGCGATCTGGGACTTCTTCTCGTCCAGGTCCTGCAGCTCAAGGCCGAGCAGGTTGGCGGCCTTAGAGAAGGAGAAGCGCGTACGGGTGGAGTTGTCGCGGAACAGGGAGACGGCAAGACCGGAGTCGAAAATCTTGGACGAAACGTTGTTCTCACGCAGCTCGCGCAGGGCGTCGGCGACGATGTAGAGAGCCTTGAGCTCATCGGTGGTCTTGTCCCAAGTGTGCAGGAAATCGCTGCCGTACATACCCTTAAAATCGAGGCCGTTCAGCTGCTCGACGAGCTCGGTAAACTTAGCGTCCATGGAAATGTCCTTTCTAAAGATGAAACGATCGCAATGAGTAGATGTGCTCCGGCATGCGCGTGTGGCAGAACATGCAGAGCACCATGACGAGGACCCGCCACCGTTGAGGAAGCATGGGAGATAACGACCGCGGGCCCCAAGTCAACAGGGGGTGCCGGGGACACGAACGGCCCCCGGCTCAACAGGATCGAAGAATGGGACTAATCGATCTTGTTGTTGGTCAGACCGGCGCGGAACACGGTGGCATCGCCATCGGCCTGACTCGGATCGTAGAGGTTCAGGGCAGCCACATACATGGCGGCAGCGGTGACCAGGTCGTCCTTGTAGGTGACCTCGTTGGGAGCGTGAGCCTGAGACTCGGCACCCGGGCCAAAGCCCACGCAGGGGATGCCGTAGCGGCCCTGGATGGAAACGCAGTTCGTGGAGAAGGTCCACTTGTCGCACAGCGGGCGACCGGTGCGCTTGTCCATGCTGGGCTCGCAGCCGATGCGCTCGTCACCGAACATGGCCTTGTGGGCGTCGACGAGGGCCTTGACGTGCGGAGCGGTCTCCTTGTTGATCCACGTGGGGAAGTAAGCCTCGGTCTCGTAGACCTCGCCGGTCCAGGACGGACGGTCGTACATGTACATAGAGACCTTCACGTCGTCGCCGTACTTCTTGGCGGCCGGCAGGTTGCGGATCTCGTCCAGGCAGGACTCCCAGGTCTCACCAGCGGTCATGCGACGGTCGATGGAGATGGCGCAGGAGTCCGCCACGGCGCAGCGGGAGGGAGAGGTGTAGAAGATCTGGCTGACGGTGCAGGTGCCCCGGCCCAGGAACTGGGCATCCTCATAGTGCGCGGGGTTGAATTCGGGGTTCAGCATCTTGACGAGGCCCTTGATGTCGGTCGACTCGTCGCAGCCGTTGTTGTTGAGGGCGCGGACGTCGGCGATGATGTCGGCCATCTTGTAGATGGCGTTGTCGCCGCGGTCGGGAGCGGAGCCGTGGCAGGAGGTGCCGTGAACGTCGACGCGGATCTCCATGCGGCCGCGGTGACCGCGATA
>CAJLLB010000149.1 GCA_905207425.1 uncultured Collinsella sp. | reverse complement strand
GCAGCCCTGCTCGCACGGAGAGCACATTAAGTGCTCTCCGGCTCGTGTGGAACTCGCGACCGACCAAATACCAAAGCCCTCGGAACTTAGGATACATGGTTGGAGTCGCTCTGTTGCGAAATTTATCGGCCTATGACCTATTCCATGTCCCAGGTCGGCTCATCTTCACCACCTTTAAATAAAAAAGAAGTACCGGTTGGAGCCGGTACTTCTTTTGGTGCGTTGTTTCTTTGCTGTAGCTTTTGCCGTTGGCTTACAGGCCGCAGGCTGCTTTGAGCTCTTCGACGCGGTCGGTCTTCTCCCAGGTGAAGTCGGCGTCTTCTCGGCCGAAGTGACCGTAGGCTGCTGTCTTTTCGTAGATGGGACGACGCAGGTCTAGGTCGCGGATGATTGCGCCCGGACGCAGGTCGAAGGTCTTCTCCACGGCCTCGACGATCTTGTCCTCGGCAACATGCGCGGTACCGAAGGTGTCGACCATGATTGAGAGGGGCTTGGAAACGCCGATGGCGTAGGCAAGCTCGACCTCGCAGCGGTCGGCCAGGCCGGCGGCCACCACGTTCTTGGCCACCCAGCGCGCGGCGTAGGCCGCGGAGCGGTCGACCTTGGTGCAGTCCTTGCCGCTAAAGGCGCCGCCGCCGTGACGGCCGTAACCGCCGTAGGTGTCGACGATGATCTTACGGCCGGTGAGGCCCGTGTCGCCCATGGGGCCGCCCACGACAAAGCGACCGGTGGGGTTCACGTAGATGTCCGCGTTGTCCCACGGCATGTTCTCAGCGGCCATGACCGGAGTGATGACGTGCTCGATGAGGTCGGCCTTGATCTTGCCCATGTCCTCGATCTCGGCGGCGTGCTGCGTGGAGATGACGATGGTCGTGACCTCGACGGGCTTGCCTTCCTCGTAGCGCACGGTGACCTGGGTCTTGCCGTCGGGACGCAGATAGGCGAGGGTGCCGTCGTGGCGCACGGCGGCCAGGCGCTCGGCCAGGCGGCTTGCCAGGTAGTGTGGCATGGGCATGAGGGTCTTGGTCTCGTTGGAGGCATAACCGAACATCATGCCCTGGTCGCCGGCGCCGATCAGGTCGATCGGGTCGGTGGTGGCGCCGGTCTGGGTCTCGAAGGACTCGTCAACGCCCTGGGCGATATCGGGCGACTGCTCGTGGATGAGGCTCATAACGCCGCAGGTGTCGCAGTCAAAGCCAAACTTGGCGCGGTTGTAGCCGATGCGGCGGATGACGCCACGGGCGATTTCCTGTACGTCGACATAGGCCTGGGTGCGAATCTCGCCGGCGACAATGACGGTGCCGGTGGTCACGAGGGTCTCGCAGGCGCAGCGGACGTTCTCCACGTTGGCAGGCACGCCGTTGGGGGCGATGTAGCCCTGCTCCTGGAGCTCTATTTCTTTGGCGAGGATTGCGTCGAGGACGGCGTCGCTGATCTGGTCAGCGATCTTATCGGGATGGCCTTCGGTCACCGACTCCGACGTAAAAACAAAGGACCCGTGTTGGGGCGGGATGGAACGAAGTTCTTCTGACATGATTGTCCTTTCAAAAACGTGTCCCGGCGACCGTTACCATTCCGCCGGGCTCTATATGCAAGGGCACATCATAGCGCGTAAATCAAACATTCACACCCTTTCCGCACCCACTCATTGGGGACAGACTTAAATGACCACCTTACCTAAGTGCCGACAGGTTGCCCAAAGAATGGTCATTTAAGTCTGTCCCCAATGAGTGGGTCGGTGCCCTTTGTGCGGAGGTTGCTTTGATGCTTTATACTGGTGCGGTTAGACATCCATCCTGCAATCGAGGAGATTTCCATGGCATCAGACGTTCGCGTCCGCTTTGCGCCCTCACCGACGGGCAAGCTGCACATCGGCGGCGCCCGCACCGCTATCTATAACTGGGCTTTCGCCCGTGCTAACGGCGGCACGTTCATCCTGCGCATCGACGACACCGACCCCACCCGCTCCACCGACGAGAACACGCAGATCATCCTGCGCGCCATGCGTTGGCTGGGCCTGGACTGGGACGAGGGTCCCGAGGTGGGCGGCGACTTTGGCCCCTACGCCCAGACCGAGCGCTTGGACCTGTACAAGCAGGCCGCCCAGAAGCTTTGGGACGAGGGCAAGGCCTATCCCTGCTTCTGCACCAAGGAGCAGCTCGACGCCGACCGCAAGGCCGCGCAGGAGCGCAAGGACCCCTTCCAGGGCTATCAGCGCCGTTGCCGCGATCTTGACCCCGAGGAGGCCCGCCGCCGCATCGAGGCCGGCGAGTCCTACGTCCTGCGTATTAAGGTGCCCGAGGACCGCGGCGACGTCGTCATCCACGACGCCGTCCACGGCGAGGTGACCTTCGACGCCAAGGAGCTCGACGACTTTGTCATCTTCCGCTCCGATGGCACGCCCACGTACAACTTCGCGACCGTCGTCGACGACGCCATGATGAAGATTACCCATGTCATCCGCGGCGACGACCACCTGTCCAACACCCCGCGTCAGGTCATGGTCTACGAGGCCCTCGGCGCGCCCGTGCCTACGTTCGCCCACATCTCCATGATCTTGGGTGCCGACGGCAAGAAGCTCTCCAAGCGCCACGGCGCCACCTCGGTGGAGGAGTACCGCGACGCCGGCTACCTGTCCGACGCCTTCGTCAACTACCTGGCGCTGCTCGGCTGGTCGCTCGACGGCGAGACCACGATCATCCCGCGCGATGTCCTGGCCAGCAAGTTCTCGCTCGACCGCATCTCCAAGAACCCGGCGACCTTCGACCCCAAGAAGCTCGATTGGGTCAACGCTGAGTACATCAACGGCATGTCCGATGCTCAGTTTGCCGACGAGATCATGGTCCCCGAACTGCACGAGGCGGGTCTCATCGAGGGTAATGTCGAGTACGGCGAGGATTGGATCGACGCGCTCGCTGCCATCGTTAAACCGCGCACCAAGATGCCGGCCGACGCCGTGACCGTCGCCGCTCCCATCTTTGCTACGGCCGAGACGCTCGAGTATGACGAGAAGTCCGTCAACAAGGGCTTGGCCAAGGAGGGCATGGGTTCCATTCTGGACGCCGCCAAGGCCGCGCTCGAGGGTGTGGGCGAGTGGACGGCCGCCAACATCGACGCCGCGCTTGAGCCGCTGCCCGAGCAGATGGACCTTAAGAAGCGCGTGGTGTTCCAGGCCGTGCGCGTCGCCGTCTGCGGCAATATGGTGAGTCCTCCGCTGGGCGAGACCATGGCGCTCGTCGGCCGCGACGACTGCCTGGCGCGCATCGACCGCGCCCGCACAATGGCACTGTAATCGCTGCGCAAACGTTTGTATCCGAGCCCCGTTCACCCCGAGCGGGGCTCTTGTTTCTGAAGACGAATGGGATGGGAGGTGCAGGGACAATGGCCGAACAACTGTCGCTTTTTGGTTTGCCGGAACCGGAGGAAGCTCCGAAGTCCGCGGCTCCTGCCGCCGCTTTGGCGCAGCCTGAGCCTGCGGCAGAGCTCATTGCCGCCTATGCGAGCGTGGTCCTCGACATCCCGACCCGTGCGCTGTCCGAGCCATTCGCCTACGGCATCCCCCGGCCCCTTGCCAACGAGGCGCAGATCGGATCCACGGTCCTGGTCCACTTTGGTAACCGTGCGGCCGCGGGCTACATCGTCGACATTGCGCCCGAGCTGGCCGACCTGCAAGGCAACAACGCCCTCGACCCTTCGCGCATCAATCCCGTCGAAGCCATCCTCAGCAAACCGCTCTTTACCGCCGAGGCTGCCCGCATCGCGCGCTGGATGAGCCGCGAGTATGTCGCGACGCTTTCCGAGTGCCTGCGCCTGTTTTTGCCTCCGGGCGGTAGCCCGCGCGTGGTCAAGGGCGATGACGGCTCATGGTCGGTTGAGCGCCCCGCCGTCAAGCCTATTCAAAACCGTTGGGTTATGCTCACGCCCGAGGGCTTCGACTATACACCGCCCAAGACCGCCGTTCGCCAGCGCCAGCTCATCGAGGCGCTCCAGTGCGGACCGGTCACGACGCGCGATCTCAACCTGCTTTACAACAGCATGTCGGCGACCATCAAGGCGCTCGAAAAACGCGGCGTTGTCGTGGTGGAGGAGCGCCGTGCCTGGCGCGGTTGCAGCGAGCAGACCACGCTGTCCTCCGCGAGTGGCAAAGCGCCGGTCGCACTTACCAACGGCCAGCAGCAGGCGCTCGCGCAGATTGAGCGCGCTCGCCTGGATGCGCACGGCGACGTGGTGCTCGTGGACGGTGTTACGGGCTCCGGCAAAACCGAGGTCTACCTCTCAGCTATCGAGCGCGTGCTCGCGGCCGGTCGCTCGGCCTGCGTGCTCGTGCCCGAGATCTGGATCGCCTTTGCCGAGGCCAGCGGCATCCCGGAGCTGAAGCGCACCACCCGGGACGAGCCGGACTATGACAAGCTGATGAAGTGGCGCT
>CAJLLB010000148.1 GCA_905207425.1 uncultured Collinsella sp. | reverse complement strand
GGCCTTGACGACGAGTTCCGCGTCATCGTCTCCCCGTGGATTCTGACGGTGCTCGTGACCGACCGCCTGGCTCGCTACTACGAGACGGTCACCAAGCACAACCTCAAGTATCGTCGCTACTATCACCAGTTCGACTACTAAAAAAACGGGTGTGGGACCGTGCCGGGCTATTGAGAGGAACACAGAATGAGACAGTACATCATCGCCAGCCATGCGCACTTCGCTACCGGCATCAAGGAGAGCGTCGAGCTGCTCTCGGGCGCTCGCGACAACGTCCACGATCTTTCGATGTTCGTCGATGGCCGCATGGACGTGGCCGAGGAGGCCCAAAAACTGCTGGCAGGCATGTCTGCTGACGATGATGTCGTTGTCTGCACCGACCTCTTTGGCGGCAGCGTCAACAACGAGTTCACCAAGATCGTCCAGACGCGTCCCCGCACGTACCTCGTTACCAACATGAACCTTCCTCTCCTCATCCAGCTGCTGTTCTCTGACGAGTCGGCGCCGGTTGAGGAGACGATTCGCGCCATCGTCGCTGCGGACGATACGCGCGTGAAGTTTGTCAACGATTTTTTGGTCGATGGCGACGAGGAAGAAGAGTTCTAATCCGCAGCACCTACTGACACGCCGTAAGACGGCACAAGACCTTTGGGGGGTCACATTATGATTCAGCTACTTCGCGTTGACCATCGCCTGCTTCATGGCCAGGTCGCAGTTTCCTGGGTTCAGGGCCTTGGCTCCAACTGCATCTTCTGCGTGGGCGATAAGGTCGCTAACGACCCGGTGTGGAAGACGACGCTCAAGATGGGCAAGCCTGCCGGCTGCAAGCTCGTCATCAAAGATATGGAGCATGCAATCGAAGCTATCAACTCGGGCGTGACCGACAAGTACAAGATGATCATCTGTGTCGCCACTATTGCTGAGGCAAAGCAGCTTGTTGAGGACTGCCCGCAGATCAAGTCGGTCAACCTGGGCAACACCAAGCCCAAGGACGAGAAGCGTCCCGATGCTCGTCAGGTCTCTCGTCAGATCTTCCTGACCGCGGCCGAGGAAGCCGATGTGCGCGAGATGCTGGATCGTGGCGTCGAGGTCGAGATTCGACCCCTGGCCGATGAGCCCAAGGTCGACTGCGCCAGCGTGCTCTAGGCGTTCAATTTCGAAGAGTCTGAGCTCTTCGTAGTGTCCTATTAGGAAAGGGGGATATATGCTTACCCAAGCAATCCTCATCGGACTTATCGCCGCATTTGGTAAGTTCGACTGCCAGCTCGGCACCCTCTACGCGTTCCGCCCCATCGTCCTGTGCCCGCTCGTGGGCCTGGTGCTGGGGGACCTGCAGTCCGGCCTCGCGATCGGTGCGAGTCTGGAGCTGCTGTTCATGGGCTCGATCTCCATCGGCGCCTACGTGCCGCCTGATGAGACGATCGGCGGCGTGCTCGCCTGCGCCTTCGCTATCCAGCTGGGCCAGAGCACCGAGGCAGCCATCGCGCTTGCCATGCCCATCGCCACGCTGTGCCTTGCCATCAAGAACATCCTCAACGCCGCCCTGCCGATCCTGGTTGACCGCGCTGATGTCTTCTCCGGCCAGGGCAACCTTAAGGGTGTCTATGCGATGCACTTCCTGATCGGTTTGACCGGTATCATCATGGCGTTCCTGCTGTGCTCGCTGTCGTTCTATCTGGGTGCTGACGCCATCCAGGGCCTGCTCGACTTCATCCCGCCCTTTGTCCTTGCTGGCTTTGGCGTTGCCGCCAACTTCCTGCCGGCCATGGGCTTCGCCATGCTCGGCCGCCTGGTGCTCACCAAGCAGCTCGTGCCCTTCTACTTCCTGGGCTTCCTGCTGTGCTCCTACGCCAACGTGCCCGTCCTGGGCGTCGCCCTGATCGCCATCATCATCGGCATCGACAAGTTCGACCTGCTCGGCCTGGGCGGAGCCCAGCCCCAGCTCTCCGCGGAAGGGGATGAGGACGATGACTTCTAGTCCCGAGAACAAGATCACGCGCTCCGACCTCATCAAGAGCGCCGTCAACGTCGGCGCCCTGGGCATGGAGTTCTCCTGGACCTACTACAAGCAGATGAACATCGCCTTCTGCCTGATGGTCGCCAACATGCTCAAGAAGATCTACGCCGGCCGCCCCGACGACTACGCCGAGGCCCTGCACCGCCACTGCGCGTTCTTCAACATCACCGTCCAGTTCGCCCCGTTCGTCGGCGGCATCGCGATGGCCATGGAGGAGAAGGTCGCCCGCGGCGAGATCGAGCCCGAGAGCGTCAACGACGTCAAGGCCGCCCTCATGGGCCCGCTGTCCGGCATCGGCGACTCCATCTTCCTGTCGACGCTGCGCGTGGTCGCCGCCGCGGTGGGCATCAGCCTGTGCCAGGCCGGCAACCCCTTCGGCCCCATCGCCTTCCTGCTCATCTACAACGTCCCCGGCTTCGCGCTGCGCATCTGGGGCGCCGTCAAGGGCTACGAGCTGGGCGTGGGCTTCCTGGACGAGGCCCAGAGGACCGGCCTCATGCAGAAGATCATGACCTGCGTGGGCATCGTGGGCGTCATGGTCGTGGGCGCCATGTGCAAGGACATGTTCTGGGCCAGCATCCCGGTGGCCATCGGCTCGGGCGAGGACGCCCAGACCCTCCAGGACATCCTGGACGGCATCATGCCCGGCATGCTCGGCATGATCGCCTTCTGGCTGTACTACTGGCTGCTGTCCAAGAAGATCAACCCCATGGTGCTGATCGTGGCCACCATGGTCGTGGGCATCATCGGCGCGTTCTTCGGCGTGCTGGCGTAAGGGCCCGGCTGCATAGATTTTCGTTGCAACCTGGGAAGGGGATGGAGCAGGCCTATGCCCTCCATCCCCTTTTTGTATAGAAGGAGTTCGTATGTTCGCGAAGGATCGCGAAGCAATGCGCCTGACGCCGGCAGAGGTCAGGCTGATTCTTATTGAGTCCCTGCAGTGGTGCGCCAACAATGCGGTCTACTTTTTGGGGCTTATCGGTGCGGCCACGTATGATCTGGCCGGCACGGCCTTTTTGGTTGCCGCCATTACGCTCGTGCGCAATCTTATGACGTCGGTGGGCAATATGGTGTCGGGCTCGGTCATCGATCGCTTTGGACCGCGCCGGACGTCGTTTGTGACGTGCGTGATTACGGCAGTGCTATCGCTTGGCGTGGGGTTAGCGCCGTTGTCTGTCCCCGGGCTTGTGTTTGCCGCGTGCGTCTTGGGACTTGCGGGCGGCTTTATCAACACCTGCACGCATGCGTTTCCGGGATACCTGGAGTCGACCACCGAGGGCCGTACCCGCGTGAACGGTCTCATGGTGTTCTACAGCAATATCGCCTATACTGCTGGCCCGCTGCTCGGTGGTGCCATCGTGAGCTGTTTTGCCACGCAATCGGTCTATCTGCTCATGGCGGGCATGATGGGTGTGGCGGCCGTGCTCTCTCTGGGTTGTCATGAGTGTGTTGCGCCCGCAAAAGGGGAGAAGCCGAAGGGCGGTATTCTGGGCGGTATGGCCGAGGGTGCGCGACTTACGTTTCGCGACCACGATCTGCGCCTCATCTTTATCTCGGGCTTTTTGGGTTTCTTTGCGTTTGGCGCGTTCGATTCGCTGGAGTCGTTGTTCTACCGCGATGTGCTCAACGTGGATATCGTCTGGCTGGGCTGGCTGTCCTCGGTCGTGGGCCTCACTTCCTCGGTGGGCGCGTTCATCCTGACCAAGCTTTCTGCTCGCCATGTCAACCTGCGATTGCTGCTCGGCGCGCTCATGGCCGTGGGCATTGCGTCCATGGTGTACGTGGGCACCGATATGCTGGGGGTCGCGATTATCGGTCAGGCGATTAACGGTCTGGCCTGGGGGTTCCTGGAGCCGCTGCAGATGATCTTGATTCAGGAGCGTGCCGACATCAAATACCTGGGGCGCATTACCGGCTTTGTGCGTTTTGGCCTGATGAGCGCCGGCGTGGTGCCGCTGCTGGCGGCTCCGTTTTTGGCGGAGGCTTTGGGCGTCCAGACGGTACTGTTTGGAGCATCGACCATTATTGCGCTGGTAGGAACGCTGTTCTTTGTCACACAAGGGAGACGCCGGGGGCGTTAGCTATACATCAAATTCTAATTTAATACCACTCACCAGAGAATTTCGACCGTTCACCGAGGATTGGAACAGATTGAAAAGTGGTATTAAAAACACGTTGGGTGTATGTCTATAATTGGTATCGAAAAGAAACGCGATGTATAGATTCGCGTGCAGGACAGAAAGGAAAAGCCATGAAGGAAACCGAGAAGATCGAGATCATGCACTTTAGCCAGGAGGGCTATCTCGAGGACGGCAAGAACGTCTATGAGACCGGCAAGAAGATGATCGAGCTCGCCGACAAGGTTGCCGACGAGGGCTACGACGCCGTGTTCCTGATGGGCGTCGGCGGCACCTGGGACG
>CAJLLB010000147.1 GCA_905207425.1 uncultured Collinsella sp. | reverse complement strand
TTTTAGCCGATGTTGCCGGCCTCGAGGTCGGGGAACACGAGCACGTTGGCCTTGCCGGCAACGGAGGAGCCGGGAGCCTTGAGCTGGGCGACGGTGGGGACGATGGCGGCGTCGAGCTGCAGATCGCCGTCGATGGCGAGCTCGGGAGCTTTCTCCTTGCAGAACTTCACGGCCTCCTGGACCTTCTTGGCGACCTCGCCGCCGGCGGAGCCCATGGTGGAGTAGGAGAGCATGGCCACGTGCGGCTCAACGTTGCCCATGAAGGTGGACCAGGAGTGAGCGGAGGCGATGGCGATCTCGGAGAGCTCGTCGGAGGACGGGTTGATGCTGAGGCCGCAGTCGGCGAAGATCAGCGTGCCGTCGGTGCCGAACTGCGGGGTGTCGGTGCACATCACGAAGAAGGCCGAGACCAGCTTGGTGCCCGGGGCGGTCTTGAGGATCTGAAGCGCGGGGCGCAGGGTGTCGGCGGTGGAGTGGCAGGCGCCGGAGACCAGGCCGTCGGCATCGCCCATCTTGACCATCATGGTGCCAAAGTAGGTGGCGTCCATCACCTGGGCGCGAGCCTGCTCGATGGTAACGCCCTTCTTGGCGCGGAGCTCGGCAAACTTCTGCGCGTACTCCTCGTGCTTCTCGGCATTGCGCGGGTCGATGACGGTAGCGCCGGGAACGTCGATCTCGTCGGGGTTGCCCAGGATGACGATCTTTGCCAGGCCCTCCTCGATGATCTTGGTGGCCGCGACGATGGTGCGCGGATCCTCGCCCTCGGGCAGGACGATCGTCTTAAGGTCGGCCTTGGCGGCAGACTTCATACGGTTTAGGAAATCGCTCATGTTACTCCTTACAAGCGTTTCGCTAAGCTCCAGGCGCCCGGCTGTTCACGAATAAACCCGCTGCTAGCGGGTTTACCTTTCAATTATGTTCGCCGCGGTGCTTGAGCTTTCCTTGTGTGGCAAGCTCATTATAGGACGCATTAGCGCTATAATCGCTCTGATAAATATGTCTCGAAGAATGTTCGAGAAAAGCCCAGCTAACGAGCCCGTGGCTTTTGACAAGGAGTATCGATGCAGATTACCTCAGGCCTGCCTGAAGGCTTTAACGCCGGCGCGT
This sequence comes from uncultured Collinsella sp., assembly GCA_905207425.1. GTDB lineage: Bacteria > Actinomycetota > Coriobacteriia > Coriobacteriales > Coriobacteriaceae > Collinsella. The sequence continues at coordinate 3,348 of CAJLLB010000147.1, read as the reverse complement.
ACGACATGATTGTCGTCGGTGCTGGATATGCCGGTGCCGTTTGCGCCCGCCGTCTTGCCGAGACCATCGGCTATCGTGTTGCCGTTTTGGAGCGCCGTAGCCACATTGCGGGCAATGCCTATGACTGCACTGATGAGGCCGGAATCCTGATTCACGAGTACGGTCCGCATATCTATCACACCTTTAACGAGCGCGTGCACAATTTCCTGTCGCGCTTTACCAAGTGGACGGATTATCAGCACAAGGTGCTCGCCAACATCAACGGTACCCTTATGCCCGTGCCCTTCAACCATGCGAGTCTCAAGCTCGCCTTTGGTGACGAGCGCGGCGAGGAGCTGTATCAGAAGCTCGTGGAGACCTTTGGCAAGGATGTCAAGGTGCCCATTATGGAGCTGCGTAAGAAGAACGACCCCGACTTGGCCGAGGTCGCCGATTACGTCTACGAGAACGTCTTTTTGCATTACACCATGAAGCAGTGGGGCCAGACGCCCGATCAGATCGATCCCTCGATCACCGGCCGCGTTCCCGTCTTTGTGGGCGATGATGACCGCTACTTCCCGCAAGCCCCCTTCCAGGGCATGCCGCAGGAGGGCTACACGGCGCTCTTTGAGCACATGCTCGACCACGACCTGATCGACGTGTTCTGCGACGTGGACGCCCGCGATCTCTTTGAGATCGACGAGACCACCGTCAAGATCGACGGCAAGGTCTATGGTGGCGAGATTGTCTATACCGGTCCACTCGACGAGCTGTTCAACCTCGACTTGGGTGCGTTGCCGTACCGCACGCTCGATATGAAGTTCGAGACGCTCGATATGGACCAGTTCCAGCCCGTGGGCACCGTCAACTACACCACGAGCGAGGACTACACGCGCATCACCGAGTTCAAGAACATGACCGGTCAGGTCCTGCCCGGCAAGACCACCATCATGAAGGAGTACTCCAAGGCCTATACGCCCGGCTCGGGCGAGACGCCGTACTACGCCATTCTTGAGCCCGAGAACCGTGAGCTCTATGAGCGCTATCTTGAGCGCGTCCAGAACCTGACGAACTTCCACCCGGTGGGTCGTCTGGCCGAGTATCGTTACTACGATATGGACGCCGTGACCAATTCTGCCCTCGATCTTTCGGATGAGATTATCGCCTGCCATGCATAAAGTCATAACATTCGGTATTCCCTCGTATAACGCCGCCAAGGACATGGACCATTGCATCACCTCCATCTTGGAGGGGAGCAATTACGCTACCGATATCGAGCTTATCGTGGTGGACGACGGCTCCAAGGACGAGACGGCCGATAAGGCCGATGAGTGGGAGGCACGTTATCCTGGAATCATCCGCGCGGTGCACCAGGAGAATGGCGGTCACGGTATTGCCGTCCTTTCGGGTCTGCGCGAGGCGCAGGGCACCTACTACAAGGTTGTCGACTCGGACGACTGGCTTGACGGCGCTGCCCTTTCGACCATGCTGTCGATTCTGCGTGGCTTTGAGGAGCGCGACCAGCGCGTTGACCTGTTTATCTCGAACTACGTGTACGAGAAGGTTTACGAGGGCACGCATACCGCTATTGGCTACAAATTTGCCCTGCCGCGCAAAAAGATCTTTTCCTGGGATCAGATCGGTCATTTCCGCCTGGACCAGAACCTTCTCATGCACAGCCTGTGCTATCGCACGGATGTGCTGCGCGAGTCCAACCTTCCCATGCCGCCGCACACGTTCTATGTGGACAACATCTACGCCTACGTGCCGCTGCCGCGTTGCAAGACCATGTACTACGCCGACATCGACCTCTACCGCTACTTTATCGGTCGCGAGGGCCAGAGCGTCAACGAGGCAACGATGGTCAAGCGTCTGGACCAGCAGTTCCGTGTTACGCGTATCATGATGGAGTCGTACCACTTGTACAGCGATGTTGGGTCGTCGCGCCTGCGTTCGTACATGATGGGCTACTTCACCATGATGATGGCGATCTGCTCGGTGCTTACCAAGCTTTCCGAGGAAGATTGCGCCGACGAGCGCCTAAAGACGCTGTGGAATGATTTGAAGGCCTATGACGAGCGCATGTATCGTCGTGCCCGCTACGGCGTGGTCGGCTTCTTCACTAACCTGCGTGGACGGGCCGGAGACAAAACCACACTCGGCCTATACCGTCTTGCCTCAAAGATCTTCAAATTCAACTAGCTGCTGAGTAATCGCTGCTGATAGGTTGACTGGGCCCCTTGGCCTTTAGTTTGCTACTGCGAACAGTCCTGCTCGCACGGAAAGCACATTAAGTGCTTTCCGGCTCGTGCGGAACTTGTATCAAACTAAAGGCCAAGGGGCCTCTGCTATAAGAATCGATTGTCAGGCTGCCTGAATTTGAAGATCTTAGACGCGCGGTACACAGGGGCCTGGGCTGAAAAGGCTTGGTTGGTAGGTTGCCCGGTGGGGCTTGGTTATGTTTGTCGCGAGTTCCGCACGAGCCGAAGAGCACTTAATGTGCTCTTCGTGCGAGCCAGGACCTGACCGAGCGAAAACCAAGCAGGCGGACACGCCTTAGGTATCGATTACTTCAGTCTGTAATGACTTCGCTGAGGCTTAAACAAACACACAGAATAACACAGGTAGTTGGGGTTATTGCGTATATATAAAATAGCCTCCGACCGCGGGTGGTCGGAGGCTATTTGCAAGCACGTTTTTGGCTGGTTTAGCCGTAGATGCGCTGGGGCTGTTCTTCGCCCTTTACGGAGGCTTCGGTCACAACGACCTTGGAAACGCCCTCCTCACTGGGCAGATCGAACATTGTCTGCTGCAGCACGTCCTCGCAGATGGAGCGCAGGCCGCGGGCGCCGGTCTTGCGGGCGAGCGCCATGCGGGCGATCTCGTGCAGGGCGGCGTCCTCAAACTCAAGCTCAACGTCCTCGAGCTGGAACATCTTACGGTATTGACGCACCACGGCGTTCTTGGGCTCGGTCAGGATCGACACCAGGTCATCCTCGTCGAGCGCCTGCGTCTGGGTGACGACGGGCGTACGGCCCACGAACTCGGGGATCATGCCAAAGGCGTTGAGGTCCTGCGGGAGCACCTGACGCAGCAGGTCGTTCTCGTCGACCGAGGTGGGGCCGGCGATCTCGGAGTTGAAGCCCACGCCCTTGTTGCCCACGCGATCGGCAATGATCTTGTCCAGGCCCACAAAGGCACCGCCGCAGATGAACAGGATGTTGGTCGTATCGATCTGCAGCAGCTCCTGCTGGGGATGCTTGCGGCCGCCGGTGGGCGGAACGCTTGCCACCGTGCCCTCAAGAATCTTAAGCAGCGCCTGCTGAACGCCCTCGCCCGAAACGTCACGGGTGATGGAGAGGTTCTCGG
>CAJLLB010000146.1 GCA_905207425.1 uncultured Collinsella sp. | reverse complement strand
GCTGCAGGCGCGGTGGCCTGAGCAGCAGCCACGCTCGCCGGCACGGCGCCGTTGGCAACCATGGCCTCCAGACGCGCCACGCGCTCGGCCAATGCCTCAATCGTTAAATCAGCCTCGGGACGTGCCAGACGCGTACAGGCAATCTCGAGCACCAGGCGCACGTCGCTCGCGCCCCTCATCTCCAGTGCGGCATCGTCGAGCACCGTCAGCACGCGGGCCAGGCGGTCGGCAGGATGCTCGCCAAAGGCAGCGGCCTCGGCAGCAAGCGCCTCGGCCTGCTCGGAGCCGCCCTCAAACAGCTCGGCACGGGCACCGGCAACGCAGGCAACGTACACGTCACGCACATGCGCTACCAGGTCGCGCGTCAGCTCCAGCAGGTCGTTTCCTTCCTCGACCTGCGCACGGATCAGTCCATAGAACTCGGCAACATCGCGATCGGCAATGGCGCGGGAAAACTCGCCCAGAATCTGGTCCGAAACCTCGCCTAAAAGCGAGCGGGCATCGTCCGCATGCACAGAACCGTTGCCAAAAACGCTCAGCTGCTCCAGCGTGGAGAGCGCGTCGCGCATGCCGCCCTTGGCATGGCGCGCCACGATGGCGAGCGCCTCGTCGTCGTAATCGAAGCCCTCCTGCTCGCATACGTATGCCAGGCGATGCTCAATATCCTCGTTGCCGATGCGATGGAAATCGAAACGCTGGCAGCGCGAGAGGATGGTCTCCAGAATCTTTTGCGGGTCGGTGGTGCACAGCACAAAGATCACGTGTGCCGGCGGCTCCTCAAGCGTCTTGAGCAGCGCGTTGAACGCCGCCGTCGTGAGCATGTGGACCTCGTCGATGATATAGATCTTGTACTTGCCGCGCACCGGGGCAAAGTTGACGGAGTTGATGATCTCCTCGCGCACGTTGTCCACGCCGGTACGGCTTGCGGCATCGAGCTCGTAGACATCGGGGTGGTTGCCCTCGGCAATGAGCTCGCACTCCTCGCAGGTACCGTCGGGCATGCAGCCGCTTGCACCCTCGGCGCGCGCCACCTCGGCATTGCGGCACAGCAGCGCCTTGGCAAGGATGCGCGCCATGGTGGTCTTGCCCGTGCCGCGCGGTCCGCAGAACAGGTAGGCGTGGGACAGGCGTCCCTCGGTGATAGCGTGCTCGAGCGTCGAGACGATATGCTGCTGGCCCACCACGGAGTCGAAGGTGAGCGGGCGATACTTTCGGTACAACGATTCCATGGGTGCTCCCCCGGGTATACTGAGACTTGTTGCCGCGACGGCCATGCGGTCGCACGGCATACTGCATTCATAATAACCCGTACGGCGAGCCCGCCGCGATAGGAGTCCAAAGAGCATGGCAGACGCAGAGAGCAACCTCGTTCCCTCCGAAGCAGCCGACCAGGTCGAGGTCGCGCTCGAGGCGCAGGCAGCAGCCGACGACGGCATCCTGTACCTCAACGAGTACCAGTACGAAAACGACCTGGTCACCGACTTCGCCCGTCTGGTCGCCTCGCCCAGGCGTCGCGGCTCGCTGTATGTCGCCGCGGCAATTGCCGCGCTCATCGGCATCGGCATGCTGGTGGCCGGCGGCAACTGGATCAAGTTTGGCGTCGTGCTGATCGTATTCGGCGCCTTTTTGGCCTGGTGGAGCAAGAACCTTCACCACACGCTCGCCCGCGACTTTATCGACGCCGTCGAGGCCGACGAGTCCATGGGCGACCGCTATCGCCGCGTCGCCGCCAACGAGGACGGCCTGATGGTTTGGGGCAAGAGCGGCAAGTCGCAGTTCTTCCCGTTTGAGAAGCTCGACCACGTGCTCGACGGCGAGCGCATCTTTGTGGCCATGTTCGCCGACCAGGGCGTGACGATCCCCAAGGACACCTTCGTCCGTGGCGATGCCGAGCAGTTTGGCTCCTTCCTCAAGGCCCGTATCAACAAAAAACTCCGCATCGAGACCAAGAAGAAGAAAATGAAGGCCGAGAAGGCTGCAGCCGAGGCCAAGCAGGGCGACAAGCCCCAGGAGACCAAGGGCAAGCAGCGCAAGCAGAAGAAGAACAAGAAGAAGCGCTAAGACCAAACCAGACAGACAGCCTCGCATTCCGCTATCCTCCCCATGCACCCGAGCGTGCTACACTAGCAGCATCTATGCCACCGCGAATGGCTCGGCCCCACGCCCGCCGCTCGCAAACGAACTTTAAACGCACGAGGGTTGGCCATGCCGCTTTTCTCGCAACATACCGCCCGGTTCTCGCCGGACGTTCCTTTGGAGGGCACCAGCTCTCGCGAGCTGCTCAAGCGGTACCAGCCGCTCGAGACACTTGCGACCGGCGGTTTTGGCTCCATCGAGATCTGCCGCGACACGCACCTGCGCCGCCGCGTCGCCATCAAGCGCATCCCCCTTATCAACGGCGCCGGCATGCCCGCCAGCGACATCATGGATGTCCTGCGCGAGGCGCACACTGCCGCCATGCTTCAACATCCCAATATCGTGCAGGTCATCGACTTTACGCACGACACCGCCTATGCCTACCTGGTCATGGAGTATGTCGACGGCATGTCGTTGGCCGAGTTTTTGCATCGCGTGGACGGCCACTCGCTCACCTTTGACGAGGCCGCGGCCATTGCCGATGCCCTGGGCCAGGCGCTCACCTTCGCCCACAGCAATGGCGTACTCCACCTGGACATTAAGCCCGCCAACGTGCTCATCGACCACTCGGGCAATGTAAAGCTCACCGACTTTGGCATGGCGCGACTGTCGTCCGCCGGTGGCTTTGGCGGCTCGCGCGGCGGCACCATCGGCTACATGCCGCCCGAGCAGCTCGACATCGAGACCGGCACGGTCGACGAACGCGCCGATGTCTTTGCCCTTGCCTGCGTTATCTATGAGGGCTTGTGCGGCAGCGCTCCCTTTATAGCGGCCACGCCCGCCGACTCGCTCGACCGCATCATCGGCGGCGCCACCTATCCCAGCGAGCTGATACCACACTTTCCCCCGGGAGCCGAGGCCGCGCTCATGAGCGCGCTCTCCCCCATGCCGCAGGACCGCCCCAACAGCATCGAGGCATTTTGCGACCAACTCCTTGCCGGTCTGGGCAGCGTGCGCGAGGGCCGTCGCAGTCTGGAGCAAATGGTTGGCGAGCTTTCGGATGACGAGCAAGAGCTCGACGATATCGAGCCGTCGTACTACGAGGACGACGCCATCGAGGTCGACCCCGCGCTCGGCTGGGCGGGCACGCGCTGGAGCCATGCGCGCGACTACACCATGCACGCTATCTCGGCGCTAACGTGCGGCACCTTTAGCTTTTTGCTGATGCAAACGGCCGGGGTCGCGGCGCTTCCCGGCCTGGTCATTGCGGCTATCGCGATCGGAGCGGCGGCTGGCCTGGCCCCCCAGATTGGCTCGGCCATCTCGGCTGTGGGCTTTTTGGTGCTCATGGCCAACGCCACCATGCAGGCGCAGGGCATCCTGTCGATGTTGCCCGTCGCGGTGATCTTTGCCGCTGCCATGTCCGGTTGGTGGATCGCCTGGGGTCGCACCGAGGCTGCCGCGAGCGCCGCGCTCACCTGTGCACTCGCGCTTGGCTGTCTGACTGGCAATACCTTCCTGGCAGCTGGGGTCGCCGCCGGCGTCGCGTCATTTTGGCTCGGCCCGGCAAGCGCCGCCGCGGCAACGGGCATGGGCGTGCTTTTTGCCCGTCTGGCCACGGTCGCGCTTTCAGCCGGAGGCGTGCTGGGGCTCGGTAACGTTGCCGCAGCGCTGGAAGACCCGCTCCTTTGGGCTGCCTTTGTGCTGGTCGCGACAACTGCCGCGGCGTCATCTGCGCTGCTCAATGCCCATGCCAAGCGTGCCGACCAGGGCTCAAACCTTGCCGCAATCGCCGCCATCGCCGTCACCGGCATCGGCTGCGCTGCGGCATCCTGTCTTGCACACCATATGGAAATTGCCAGCCTTGCAGCCGCGGTCGCCGCCAAGGCGGCAGTTGCGGGAACCCTATCCTCTATAATCGTTGGGATATGCCTATATTTGCTCGGATACCAAAGAACCTATACGGAGAGTGATCTTTCGTGAACTTCCTGAACATCTTCGAGGACCACGTGGCCGGCATCTTCGGTGCCACCCGTGCCCCGTTCTCCTTTAAGAAGCTTGCCAAGCAGGCCGCTCGCGACATGGAGGATCAGACTCTGGTGATCAATGGCGTCAACACGGCGCCGGCACTCTATACCATCCTGATCGCCGCCGACGACGATCCCATGCTCGCCCCGTTCTACCCCGAGCTTTCGCGCGAGGTCCGCGAGTTCGTGAAGGCGCAGGCCGAAAAGCGCCGCTATGTCTTTGTCGGCGAGCCCCTCGTGCGCTTTATGATCGATCCGCAGTTGCGCGCCGGCAAGTTCTCGGTCTTTGCCGAGAACGTCGATGCCCCCACGCTCGGCCGCCTGTACGAAGAAGAGCGCGCCTATCAAAACGGCCTGGGCCAGAACAACTCC
>CAJLLB010000145.1 GCA_905207425.1 uncultured Collinsella sp. | reverse complement strand
GCCCGCCGCCGGCAATGCCGCGGCCGCACTACGCCTTGACGCCGCTCTCGCCGATGCTAAGGCCAGCGTGCAGGAGGTGAATCTCATGGAGGAGCCGGAACTGGACGCCGAATTGCCGCGCGCGCTCGCCGGCGACGTCGACCTTAAGGTGCGTACCGGAGTCGATGTCGATTGCGGCGTCACTGCCCGCGCCCTCGCGGCCCTCGGATTCGGCGTCGGTGAGGTATGTCGAGAGCACCTCGAGCATCTGCTGCTCGGTAGGGCGATCGCACTGCTCGACTGAGAGACCCTTCATGATGATTTGGACAAGCGCTTCATCGCCCTCGCAGCGCGGCTCGAGCGGTGCCGGCTTGGTCTTGGTCTTTACGAGATAGAACGAGCCGGTTGCAGCGGCGTCCGTCGACTCAAAGTCAAACGGTTTGCGACCTCTGTAGAGCTGGTACAAAATGCTCGAAAGCGCATAGACGTCGATTGCCGGCGAACGGCGAAGGGCCGCGATGCCTTCGATATCCTGCGTGAGCATCTCGGGCGCGGCGTATGCGGGCGTGGCAAAGCGCCAGATGTCGGCGCGCCGGGTGATCGTGTCGTCGCCGAGAGCCATGGTCGCGGAGCCCATGTCGATGAGGCAGGGGTCAAAGGAGCAATCGGCAATCTGCTGCTCGAGCGTTCGGCTGGTGGTGCGGAACATGATATTGGCAGGCGACAGGTCGCGATGAATGACCGGATTCACGAGGCCTTGGGTCATCAAGAGCGCACGAAGCACGGCGTTTCCGACGGCGGCGACCATCTGGGTGGTCAGCCCGCCCGAGGCGTCGTGCGGAAGCAGGGGCAGCGCCTGCTTGAGCGAGGTGCCCTCGACCCACTCCATGAGGATGAGCGGGTCATCCTCGCACGATCCGTAGCCATAGACGCGCGGAAATCCGCGCAGGTGCGAGACGGTACACAGATGACGGTACTCCTCGAACAGCGCAGCGGTGTTGGCCAGGTGCGCTGCCGATTGCTCGGCGGAGCGGTCGGGGGCTTGGCCGGAAAGGATGGCGTTGTCCTTGAGTAGCTTGACGGCAAAGACCTCGCCGCTCGTGTTGGTCGCGCGCAGCACGTGCCCGATGTTGCCGTTGTTGCGGTGGGCCGTCTGGAGAATAAGCGTCATAAACCGACGCTTGGCGTCGTCCTCGGCGCTGGGGTCGACCGCCACGGCGGTATCGAAAGTATCGAGACGGATGAGTTTGTCGCCATAGGCGCTATCGGTAGTATCCATGGCGTTCCTTTGTCTGGCATGGGTTGCCGCACGTATACGTGAGCAGTGCGGATATCGGTAAAGTACCATGATAGCCGCACTGCCCACGTATACCGCTGTGCATTGTCGTTTACGACGCAGAAGGTAGAAGACGAAAGACGGACGGCGACCGTCTTTCGATCGCCGTCCGCGCTAGTCCACAATGACAAGGAATGTCGTATAGAGACCCAAATGAAGTCTGTCGCTGTTGGCGATTTCCACGGGGGGATAGATCTTGCCGGGCTCGCGTTGGTCGCGCGGCGGCTCAATCACAATATCGCCGTCGCGCGCGCCCGATTCGAGCACCGTGCCGTTGGTCGATCCAAGGCCCTGGGCGTACCAGTGCTCACCCTCAAGCCAAATGCGAAGATGCTCGCGCGATGCGTCGGCGCCCACATCGGTGATGCTGGGCGAGGTTTTGGGCAGAGAACCAATCACGGTGCCGTGCGGATCGCGTGTGAGGGGATGGATTTGCATGTCGGCGCAGTTGTCGGCATGGGTTCTGAGCAGACCGAGGTTGGGGGCGACGGTGCGCGGCTGCTCCAGGCTGCTCATAAAGCCACGTCCGACGGTAGTTTCGGTGGTGCCAAAGTGCTCGCCCGTCTTGCTGTCGCAAAAGCGCTCGACGGTGGCCACGCCCTGAACGGGATCGGCGAGCGCCCCCGTTGCCACAAAGAGCATAAGGTAAAGCGTGCTTTTCTCGCGCACGGCATTGCCGTCAAAGTTGTCGATGCGATTGAGGGCATTTGCATATAGGCGGCTGTCCAGCTTGTAACTGGTGAGAGCCGACATCATTTCGTTGGCGGCCGGACCGCGATAGTGCTCGGCGATTGCCCGATAGGCGGACTCGCCGCCGCCGAGCTTGCTGCAGATTGCCGAGGAAAGGTTGAGCGTGGTGACGGTAAAGTCGCTGTAGATGGAGGGCGCGCACTGGTCAGGCTTGCGATGGACGATGTAACGGGTGAGATACGAGCGGTTGGAAGAGCATTTCTCGAGCAGGGTACTGCCGAGATAAGAGTTTCCATTGATAAGCATTCGGGCGATCTCGAGATGTTTAAGACCGCCGAACGAGCGAATATCGTTATAGAGGACCGAGCAAGGCGTCTCTGCTGCCACGGATACCTCCTTTGATTGCTTCCTAGCCAATATGGCGATAGGAATTAATGGCCCCCGGTGGGCGACGTATTAAATGGCCGCGCAATATATAGCGTAACCAAAGCAACATTATAGGCCACATGTTCGAAATTGCAGGAAGCCTGAGAGATTTGGTTTGGACTGGACGGAAATCCCCCTCTGTCTTGATCTATAACAATTAGGACCGATTTTACTCGGTAACTGTTACAGATTGAGACGTTTGTGAACCGTGTCGACCGTTTGTCTCGATCTGTAACACGTAGAGGAAGATTTGCCCTGTAACTGTTACAGATTGAGACAATCAGCCGGGCCCACCTCGTCCGCCTCGTCATCTGTGGTTTACGTGGGGGCATGCGAAGCACGGGTATACTAACCGGCGGCGAATCTGCTCCATCGCTTAGAGCTGCTGCGTCTGGACGGCGCGTGATAGGGCTGCCAAAGCGATCGCCAGCGTGCTGAGCAACGTCCTCTCTGTGCGCACCCGTTTTTGTATGTATTAGCGCACTACCAAGCACGCCCGCGCGGCCGCATGCCGTGCCCATAGCGCGTGCAGATAAGGAACAACAACATATGCGTAATTCTGTATCTGACGTCACGGACGCCGAGATCCTGGACGAGGCCCGCGAGGCTATGACCCAGGCTGCCTTCGATGCCGCCGATGAGGCCAATGCTGCCCAGGCCGTCGAGTCCGCTACCGAGAGCCTGCCCGCCTTTGACGAGCTGGGGCTTTCCGACGAGATGCTCCGTGCTATCGAGAACCTGGGCTACACGGCGCCCACGCCCGTTCAGGCCGGCTCCATCCCCGTGGTGCTCGAGGGCCGTGACCTGCTTGCCGCCGCCCAGACCGGTACCGGCAAGACAGCCGCCTTTTTGCTGCCGACCATGAACAATCTGGAGCACATCGCTCCTCCCAAACCCGTGCGCGAGCGCGGCGGCCGCAACCGCCGTCGCGGTGTTAAAAAGCCCGAGGGCAACGGCCGCGGCCCCGTGATGCTCGTCATCACCCCTACGCGCGAGCTTGCCCAGCAGATCGACGAGGTCGCGAGTAAGATCGCCGACGTCACCGGCCATGTCGCCGTGACCGTCGTGGGTGGCGTGAGCTACAAGCCGCAGACCGCGGCACTCAAGTACGGCTGCGATATCCTGGTCGCCACGCCGGGCCGTCTGGTCGACCTGATCGAGCAGGGTGCCTGCCACCTGAACGAGGTCAAGGTGCTGGTGCTCGACGAGGCCGATCGCATGCTCGACATGGGCTTTTTGCCCGCCGTCCGCCGTATTGTGCGCGAGACGCCGGCCGAGCGCCAGACGCTGCTGTTCTCGGCGACGCTCGACGAGGAGGCCGTGGGCGAGATCACCGACCTGGTGAGCGACCCGGCCCGCGTGGAGATCGCGCCCGCCACGTCGACCGCCGACACCGTCGACCAGTTTGTGTTCCCGGTGTCCATCGAGGCCAAGAATAACCTGTTGCCCGAGTTTCTCAAGAAGGAGGGCCCGGAGCGCACCATTGTCTTTATGCGCACCAAGCATCGCGCCGACAGCTGCTGCCGTCGTCTGGAGCGTAAGGGCATCAAGGCCGCCGCGATTCACGGCAACCGCAGCCAGGCCCAGCGCGAGCGCGCGCTTTCTGCCTTCCGCGACGGCACCGTCGACGTGCTGGTGGCAACCGATGTTCTCGCCCGCGGCATCGACATTAGCGACGTGCGCTACGTCGTGAACTTTGACGTGCCGGCCGAGCCGACCGACTATATCCACCGCATTGGCCGTACGGGCCGCGCCGGCGAGTTGGGCTGGGCCATCACGTTTGTGACCGAGCAGGACGTTGACGAGTTCTACGAGATCGAGAAGCTCATGGACAAGACCGCCGACATCTACGAGGCCGGCGACCTGCACGTGGGTCCCAACCCGCCTGCGGTTGATCCCGAGCGCGACCCTGCGGCCTTTAAGGTGAAGAAGAAGACCAAGCGCGGCAAGTCCAAGAGCAAGAAGAAGCTTGAGCGGGCACGTCGCGACGGCAAGCGCAACGGCGATGACTACGGCGATGTGGCCGGTCGTTCCAACCGCGGTCGCGACGAGCGTCGCGG
>CAJLLB010000144.1 GCA_905207425.1 uncultured Collinsella sp. | reverse complement strand
TCCGTACATGTACGGATGAATATGGGAGGTGTTCGGATGAAGTTGATATTCAAGGCTCCTTTGTGGTGGTTTTCCAGTTTGCCAACGATATACGCGCCGGCAAAAAAGTCTGCTATACTCTTTCCCGCTGTCCCCATCGTCTAGCGGCCAAGGACGCCACCCTTTCAAGGTGGATATCGCGGGTTCGAATCCCGCTGGGGGCACCATTTAAATTAAGAAGCCCGTTACCCCCGCGGTGACGGGCTTTTTGCTACCGATATGCCGGGATTCGAACCCGGCAGGGTGCGGATCCCGGCATCATCGCAAGGCCTGTGGTCAAAAAATGGCAAATATGAGTACTGTTACCATTTTAGTTACAGAGATTTCATGCCTTCAGAAGGCGATTTAGCCGTCAGGCGTCCTACGGCGGAAAAATTGCAGACGTTTATCGGCTAAGTACTTGGGCATATGTTGCGTAACACTACATATTTTGCAAATAAATAATGTTACAGGACTTGTGACAGTACTCATATTTGACGTTTTTTGCCCATAGCCCTTTATACCTAGGCAAATCGGCGGCAAAACGGGCTTCAAAGCGTCCTTCGCAAACAAAAACCGGGGCCCGCATGATGCGGACCCCGGCTCAATACCGTGACGATATGTCAGTTACGCCCTACACGTAGAACAGGATGTCGTCGTAGGTCGGGACCGGCCAGTAGTCGGCTGCCACGATCTCCTCCATGGCGTCCACGGCGGCACGCAGCGCATCCATAGCGGGAACGACCTCGTGCGCGTACACGTTGGCCTGCTCCTGGCCATCGAGGGCCTCAGCCTTCTGATGCACGGCGTCAAGCGCCTTGATGGAGTCGTTGATGGTGGTGATACCGTTGCAGAGCTTGTTGAGCGTGTTCTGCTCGCACTGCATGGCGGCCTCGGCACCGGCGGCACGAATAGTCTCAAGGCCCTTAGCGACCTTGGTGGCATAGGCGGTAATGACCGGGCGATAGGTACGACGCGCCTCGCGAACCATCGTGGTGGCCTCGATGTTCATGAGCTTGTTGTACTTCTCGAGCTTGCAGTCGTAGCGGCACTGAGCCTCGGCCTTGGTCAGGACACCCGTCTCCTCAAAGAGTGCGATGGCCTTATCGGAAACAAAGGCGGGCAGGGCGTCGGCCGTGGTCTTGTTGTTGGCAAGACCACGCTTCTCGGCCTCAACGGGCCACTCATCGGAGTAGCCGTCACCGGAGAACAGGATGCGCTGGTGGTCGGTCAGGACCTTCTTGCAGTACTCGAGCGCAGCGTCCTGGAACTCATCCTCGGGCGTACCCTCAAGCGCGTCGGCGAAGGACTTGAGCGACTTGGCCACGGCGGCATCGAGCACCAGGTTGGAGTCGGAAACGTTCTGCTCGGAGCCGCAGGCACGGAACTCAAACTTGTTGCCGGTGAAGGCGAACGGGGAGGTGCGGTTGCGGTCGGTGTTGTCCTGCATCAGTTTGGGCAGGGTATCGGCGCCCAGGTCGAGCACGCCGCGCGTGGCATGGACGGAAGCCTTGCCATCGATGATCTTCTCGACGACCTCGGTAAGCTGGTCGCCCAGGAAGATGGACATAATCGCCGGAGGAGCCTCGTTGGCGCCCAGACGATGATCGTTGCCGGCCGAGGCAACGGAGGCACGCAGAAGCTCCTGATAGTTATCGACGGCCTCGATCACCGCGGTGAGGAAGACGATGAACTGCAGGTTGTCGAGCGGGGTGTCGCCCGGGTCGAGCAGATTCTCGGATTCGGTGCCAAGCGACCAGTTGTTGTGCTTGCCCGAACCGTTAATGCCCTCGAAGGGCTTCTCGTGCAGCAGGCAGACCAAGTCATGGCGGGAGGCGATGAGCTTCATCTTCTCCATCATGACCAGATTCTGGTCGATGGCCTCGTTGACTTCGCCATAGACGGGGGCAAGCTCATGCTGGCAGGGAGCAACCTCGTTGTGCTTGGTCTTGGCGGGAATGCCAAGCGCCCACAGCTCATCGTCCAGATCCTTCATATAGGCCGAGACGGTGGGGCGGATAGCGCCAAAGTAGTGCTCCTCGAGCTCCTGGCCCTTGCAGGGAGCGGCGCCAAAGAGGGTGCGGCCGGTAATGACCAGGTCCTTGCGCTTGCGGTAGGCGTCCTTCTTGATCAGGAAGTACTCCTGCTCGTCGCCCACGGAAGGAACGACCTTCTTGGGGGTCTTGCCAAACAGCGCCAAAACGCGCTTAGACTCACGCGAGAGCGCGGTCATGGAGCGCAGCAGCGGGGTCTTCTTGTCCAGGGCCTCGCCCGTGTAGGAGCAGAAAGCCGTGGGGATGCACAGGACGTCGTCCTTGATAAAGGCGGGGCTAGTGGGATCCCAAGCGGTGTAGCCACGGGCCTCGAAGGTGGCGCGCAGGCCGCCGTTGGGGAAGCTCGAGGCATCGGGCTCGCCCTGGATGAGGTTCTTGCCCGTAAACTTGGTAATGGCGGTGCCGTCGTGGTTGGGCTCCAGGAAGCTGTCGTGCTTCTCGGAAGTAATGCCCGAAAGCGGCTGGAACCAGTGCGCGTAGTGCGTCGCGCCCTTGGAGATGGCCCAGACCTTCATGGCATGGGCAACGGCGTTGGCCACATCCAGGTCGAGCGGCTCACCGCCCTCGAGGGTTGCAGCAAGGCGCTTCCAAATGTCCTTGGGGAGGTAGTCCTTCATGACTTCCTCAGAGAACACCATGGTCCCGAAGCGGTCAGTAAGATCGGCCATACGGAACTCCCTTCGTATCGGCACCGCGTGAGAAGCGGTGTTGATTACTAACGAACGAGTCATAGCTTAGACTCGCCGTGTTTCCGCGACATTACCGTTATGTTGCTGTCGCGAAACCAATCAATGAGGTTACCCTATCGAGGCGGCGTTGCCACCCTCAACAGCCAATCAACTGTATAAATAGCAGACCTCTCCCCATGGTTTAAGGGTAGTCAATTTGGGATGGAGCTCTATTAACTGGTATTTTGCATCAGATACCAGTCTTTATAGTCCGTGCCTAGATTAGCCGCTCTGTTATAGAGAAAGCCGATAGCAAGGCATCTTTGATTGGTATCCCCGAATAACGAGTGAAACTCCACCGTGACACAGTGGTGCTGTAGAATCCTTACAACACATCACACTATTACGTATCTAGAGGAGCACGATATGCGCGTCGACGAGGTTTTTAAGCAGGCAGCATCCCAGGGCACCGCGCCCGTTTCGTTTGAGATGTTCCCGCCCAAGGGCGAGCTCACCCTCGACACGGCTCGCGAAGTGGCAGGCAATCTGTGCAAGCTTTCGCCGAGCTTTGTCTCGGTCACCTGCTCGGCCGGCGGCTCGGGCAACGGTGCCACCACCGCCCCCATCGCGCATATGATTTCGAGCGAATTCGATACACCCTCGGTGGCACACCTTACCTGCGTGGGCCGCTCGCACGCCGATATCGCCGCCAAGATCGACGAGTATCGCACCGCCGGCGTGGAAAACATCCTGGCCCTGCGTGGCGATCTCCCTGCCGGCGCAACCGAGGACGACAAGCCCGCCTCCGACTACGCCTACGCCCGCGACCTCATCCCCGAGCTCGTCGACGCCGGCTTTTGCGTGGGCGCCGCAGCCTACCCCGAGGGCCACATTGCCTGTGAGGATCTCAACCTCTCGGTCGAACACCTCAAGCAAAAACAGGACGCCGGCGCGAGCTTCTTTGTGACACAGCTCTTCTTTGATAACGAGTGCTTCTACCGTTTTCGCGAGCTTGCCGACAAGGCCGGTATCACCGTGCCCATTACCGCGGGCATCATGCCGTTTATGGGCAAGTCGCAGATCAGCCGCATGGTCTTTATGTGCGGCGCGTCGCTGCCCTCCCCCGTCATCAAGATTCTCGCCAAGTACGAGAACGACCCCGAGAGCCTGCAGGCAGCCGGTGTAGATTATGCCGCCCGCCAGCTTTGCGACCTCAAGGAGCACGGCGCCGACGGCCTGCACCTGTACACTATGAACCGTCCTGCGATCGCCGCGACCATTATGGAGCGCCTGGGGTAATGGAAAAACCGCACATCGATACAACCGCTGTCGAAGTGCCGGCCGACCTTGCGTCGCCGGCGCTTTACCGTGTCGATGCTGCGCACCATCCCCGTGTCGACCGTGCCGAGATGCTGCGGTATCTGGGTTACGGCGGCCAGCAGATTGAGCCCGAGCTGTCGCAGCGTATTGAGCTTGTGGTCGAGCGTCTGGAATTGGACATTGAGCCCCGTGGCGTGCGCCGCGTGTTTGCCGTCGATGCCACGGGTGTGGACGAGCAGGGAGAACCTTGCATTCGCCTGGTCGGCACCAACGTTGAGCTGCGCGGTCGCGATATCTATCGACATCTCAAAGACGCCCGCTTTGCCGCACTCATGGCATGCACCCTCGGCATGGACGCCGAGCGTCGCCTGCGCACCACGGGAGCCCAACATCCCCTGGAGGGCGCCGTGCTCGACGCCGCGTGCTCCGCTTACGTGGAAGCCGCCG
>CAJLLB010000143.1 GCA_905207425.1 uncultured Collinsella sp. | reverse complement strand
CCAGCCGGACCCGGACGCCGTCGATCTGCACGGCGCCTATGTCATCCCCGGCCTGCTCGATATCCACACGCACGGCAACTCCGGCGCGGATTACTCCGACGGCAATTGGGACGACTATGTCCGCATGGCGCGCTACTATGACACGCACCGAAAGACCGGCATCGTGGCGAGTTTATTTGGGGAGGAGACGGCCATGCCCTACACCATGTTTGCCTCGGCCGTATTCTTTGCGCCCGAGCGCCACGAGGACTGCGAATACCGCCTGGATCCTATCCATATCTACCGTTGCCAAAACGGCTTTTGGGAATGCATGCGTATCCATGGCAGTAGGCAAAAGAGCAGCAAGCTCGGTGAAATGATGCGCGCCTGCGACCAACGCCTGCGCCTGGCGCTGGACCCCGCCCATCCCCTTAAGGAAGAAAAGGTCCCCAAATATCTGGCCAAGATTATCGATGACGAGATTGTGGCATGGCTTTCATGGGACGCCGCACACCAGCCCGTCAAGATCGATATCGATCTGAGTCAGCTGGGGCACATTCGAAGCGCCGCCGCGCAAACGCGTGAAGCGCTTTTGATCGATGAAGAGCGCGAGGACGGCGCACCTGTGGAAGCCGAGGCGGCGGACTCAGGGCAACCGGAAGCCGAGCCCGTAGCCGACGCGATTGTCGAGGCGGTCGCGGCACCCATTCGGCAGGACGAGACCGACGAGCCGACCATATCCACCGAACAGTTTGGTGTCGTGGCACCGCTTCTCGCGCCGACGCCCGCGTTCGCAGCTGCTGCGCCCGCTGACGCCGCGACCGAACTCGCGCCCGCCGCAACCGCGTATCTTCGCGCACTGCTCGAGCAAAACGCAGCGCAAGCGACATCGGCAGTGGCGCACTCGGGCCAGAGCGAGGACATGCTCGTCGATACCATCAACGAGGCGCTCTTCGACCTGGTGGGCGACACCGTAATTGAATTTAGCGCGGCAGGGCCGCAGATTATCGAGGATTACGAAGCAGACGTGAGAGGATACCTAGACCATGAGTGATACCACATCCGCAGCGCCCCGCGTACCCAAACGCGTCGCTGCCGTTATCCTAAACTCGCTCAAGGGCGGCGTGGTCCCGCGCATCGGCCTTCCCTATATCACCGTGGGACGCGAGGTCGAGATTCGCGCCCTGCTCACCGATCTGAGTCTCATCGCCGACGGTGGCGCGAGCTTCCGCTTTCTGGTCGGTCGTTACGGCGCCGGCAAGAGCTTTTTGCTCCAGACCATCCGCACGCACGCCATGGGTGAGGGATTCGTCGTCGCCGATGCCGACCTATCCCCTGAGCGCCGCCTGCAGGGCGGCCAGGGACAGGGCCTTGCCACCTACCGTGAGCTCATCCGCAATATATCGACCAAGACGCGCCCCGAAGGCGGCGCGCTCAACCTTATCCTGGATCGCTGGGTCGCCTCGTGCGCGGACGCCGATGAGTCGGCTATCAATGCCCAACTCGCTCCGCTCGAGGAAATGGTCCACGGCTTCGACTTTGCCCGCATGCTCCGTCGCTATCGCGCGGCCGTTTCCGAGGGCGACGAGGAGACCATGAGCCGCGTGACCAAGTGGATCCGAGGCGAGTACCGAACCAAGAGCGAGGCGCGCGCCGAGCTGGGCTCCTCGACCATCATCAGCGATGACGACTGGTACGACTACGTCAAACTCATCGCACGCTTTTTGGTCTGCAGCGGCTACAAGGGCATGCTGGTGCTCATCGACGAACTCGTAAACCTGTACAAGATTCCCAACGCCATCACGCGCCAGTACAACTACGAGAAAATCCTCACCATGTACAACGACACGCTCCAGGGCAAGGCGCAGTACTTGGGCATGATCATGGGCGGCACGCCGACCTCCATCGAGGACCGCCGTCGCGGCGTATTCTCCTACGAGGCTCTGCGCAGCCGGCTCGCTCAGGGTCGCTTTGCACGCGAGGACCTTAAGGACATGCTCGCGCCCATCATCCGCTTGCAGCCGCTCACCTACGAGGAGCTACTGGTGCTGATCGAAAAACTCATGCAAATTCACGCCGGCTACTTTGGCTGGACGCCCACGCTTACCGAGAACGACTTGGTGGACTTCCTCAAGATTGAGTTTGGCCGCGTGGGAGCCGATACGCACCTGACGCCTCGCGAGGTCATTCGCGACTTTATCGAGCTGCTCGACATCCTATGCCAGAACCCCGATGCCAACGTTGCCGAGCTACTACAAAGCGTCGGCGGTGACGCGCTGGCGCCAGCAACCGCAACAGGCGACACCGATACCGCAGGTGGCGACCGTAACTTCGCCGAATTCACCATCTAACCTGCCAAAAAGGGACAGGTTTATTTTGGTAGGTTTTATCTGGGCGAACGTTGAGACAGTAATGCAGCAAGCCACTGACCACCGCGTTAAGAGGTTCGTATATGAGAGGAGGCCCCGTGAACGCCTTTGACCGCTACGCCCCGTTTATCCAAGACTTCATCTACTCCCACGATTGGGATAGCCTGCGCTCCATTCAGGTTGCGGCAGCAGATGCCATCTTTAACACACAAGACAATGTGCTCCTGACGGCATCCACGGCATCCGGCAAAACCGAAGCGGCCTTCTTTCCCATCCTGACCGAGTTTTGGGAGAACCCGCCCGCAAGCGTTGGCGCCCTCTACATCGGCCCCCTCAAGGCACTCATCAATGATCAGTTCGTCCGTCTCAATGACCCGTGCGAAGAGGCCGACATCCCCGTCTGGCACTGGCATGGCGACGTCTCGCAATCGCACAAAGCTAAGCTCATCAAAAAACCGAGCGGCATCTTGCAGATTACGCCCGAGTCACTCGAGGCGCTCTTAATCCATAAGCACATGGCGATCCCGCGCATGTTTTGCGACCTACGCTACGTGGTCATCGATGAGGTCCACTCGCTCATGCGCGGCGATCGAGGCGGGCAAACGCTCTGCCTTATCGAGCGACTCTCGCGCATGGCCGGCGTGCAGCCTCGCCGCATTGGCCTTTCGGCCACCATCGGGGACCCGGAACGCACGGGTGCCTTTCTCTCACAGGGAACGGGGCGCAACTGTGTTATCCCCCGCTTTGAAGAACCGCACCGCGTATGGCGCATCTCCATGGAGCACTTCTACAACTCGGGCCCCCAGGCACAGCAGCGGGGATTCATGGGCACAGGTCCTCAAGAGGCCGAAGTGCTCGCGTGCGAGCGCATCGAGGCAGCGGCATCCGCGGCGCTGCCGGCCGGGGCTCCAGACATGCGTCACAGCGGACAACTCACGCAAGAGGAGCGCCGCCAACGTCGCGAGCAGGCACGGGGCAAGGCTGCCCCCAAGGACCGTCGCACTTCCTCAGCCCCCGAGGGCGAAGTCGACATCCCGCAGGCAACCGAACAGGCACTGCTCAACCCCACCGACACCGCACCCGACAACGCCGACCCCGGCATGGGCTACATCTTTGAGCATACCCGCGGCCGCAAGTGCCTGGTCTTTGCCAACTCGCGCGAGGAGGCAGAGGCCGTGTGCTCCATGTTGCGCAGCTACTGCGAGAGCCGGCACGAGCCAGACCGCTTTCTAATCCATCACGGCAACCTTTCGGCATCGCTGCGCGAGACGGCCGAGGAGCTCATGCGCGACGAAGAGCAGGCGCAGACGACCGTCACCACCTCCACGCTGGAGCTCGGCATTGATATCGGTCGCCTGGAGCGCGCGTTCCAGATTGACGCGCCGTTTACCGTCAGCTCCTTTTTGCAGCGCATGGGGCGCACAGGCCGTCGCGACCTTCCGCCCGAGATGTGGTTTGTCATGCGCGAGGAAGAACCCGAGCCGCGCACGATGATGCCCGAAACGATACCCTGGAAGCTCCTGCAGGGCATCGCACTCGTACAACTCTATCGCGAGGAAAAGTGGGTCGAGCCGCCCGAGCTCGATCGACTCCCCTACAGCCTGCTCTACCACCAGACCATGTCGACGCTCGCCAGCACCGGCGAGCTCACGCCGGCCGAGCTTGCTCAGCGCGTGCTCACGCTCAGCTATTTCCACCGCGTCTCGGCCGATGACTATCGCGTACTGCTGCGCCACCTCATCAAGATCGACCACATCCAGGTCACCGAGGGCGGTGGGCTCATCGTGGGTCTCGCGGGCGAGCGCATCATTAACAACTTTAAGTTCTACGCTGTGTTCCAGGAAAACGAGGAGTTCACCGTTCGCAGCGAGTCGGCCGAGTTGGGCACGATCGTCAATCCGCCACCGCCCGGTGAGCGCATCGCCATAGC
Organism: uncultured Collinsella sp.; assembly: GCA_905207425.1. GTDB lineage: Bacteria > Actinomycetota > Coriobacteriia > Coriobacteriales > Coriobacteriaceae > Collinsella. Next base: position 279 of record CAJLLB010000143.1, on the reverse strand, counting down.
CGGGCACTGCTGGATAGTCGAGGAAGTGGACTGGAAGCGACACACCGTCTTTGCCACGCAAGTCAAAGGTCGTGTGCCGGCATACTTTGGCGACTGCCCCGGCGACATTAACACGCATGTACTCGAGCGCATGCGCAAGGCGCTCAACGAGCACGCGGCATATCCGTACCTCATGGGCAACGCACGGGCACGCCTTGCACAGGCTCGTCATACCGCCGAGATTTCGGGTGCGGGGACCAAACCGCTCATCAACCTGGGTGGCGACACCTGGGTGCTCTT
>CAJLLB010000142.1 GCA_905207425.1 uncultured Collinsella sp. | reverse complement strand
CAAGGGCCCGCGCCACGGCGGCGCCAACGCCAAGGTCGTGTCCATGCACGAGGACATTCGTGCGCATGTCTCCAATTGGGAGGACGAGGACGAGGTCGCAGCCTACCTGGGCAAGATTCTCGACAAGCAGGCCTTCGACGGCACGGGTCTCATCTACGGCATGGGCCACGCCGTCTACACGCTCAGCGACCCGCGCGCCGAGGTCTGCCGTCGTTACGCACGTTCGCTCGCTGCCAAGAAAGATCTGGGCGAGGAATTCGCTCTGATCGAGCGCATCGAGCGCCTGGCACCGCAGGTGATGCGCGACCACGGCATGACCAAGCCCATCTGCGCCAACATCGACCTGTACACGGGCTTTATTTACAAAATGCTCGGCGTGCCCGAGACGCTTTTTACGCCGCTGTTCGCCGTCGCCCGCATGGCCGGCTGGTCGGCACACCGCATGGAAGAGCTCTTCTGCGCGCATCGCATCATCCGCCCGGCATACCGTCCGGTGATCGAGCCGCTAGAATACAAGCCGCTCGCCGACCGCTAGAACGCGGACCGTTATAGAACTCGAGCGTGGCCAGGGCATCACCGCCCTCGGCCACGCTTTTTATGCCAGCAGAAAGGGCTGCATCAAATGATTGTGTTTTCCGATATGGATGGAACGCTGTTGACGAGCGATAAGCAGATGAGCGATGCCACCTGGACGATGCTCGACGAGCTCGCTCGACGCGGGATTGAATTTGTGCCTTGCACGGGACGTCCGCTGTCGGGCATCTTTGAGCCCATCCTCGCCCATCCCGCCGTGCACTATGCCGTCTGTGCCAACGGTGCCAGCGTCTGGCAGCTCGACGACGACGTGCCCACCGACGCCTCACACGCCACGCGCATATTGAGCCGTCCGCTCGATTGCGGCATCGCCCATCGCATCCATCGCATCGCCGCCGGCCACGATGTGACCTTCGATATCTTCGCGGATGGGCAGTGCTTCCTCCCCCGCTCGCTCTACACGCGCTTGGACGAATTCTGCGGCGGCGACCCCCATATCGCAGCCTCGCTCAAGCGCACACGAACACCGATCGACATGGATATCGACAGCAAGATCGACGAGGTCGAGACGCTCGAACGCATCGCCATGTACTGGCACGACCCGGCCGATCGCGACGCCATCGCGTCGGAGCTCGACACGCTCGGAGGCATTGAGGTCACGCGTTCGTACGCCATGAATATCGAGGTCATGGGCAAGGGCGCCACCAAGGGAACGGCCCTCACGTGGCTATGCGAGCACCTGGGCGAGCGTCTCGCCGACGCTTGGGCGTTCGGCGACAACATCAACGACATCCCCATGCTGCAGACAGCGGGCCACGGCATGGCCATGATCAACGGCGAACCCGAAGACCACGAGGCCGCCGACGCCATCACCGAATACGACAACGACCACGACGGCGTCGCCCGCACCATCATGGCCGCCCTCGCCTAGCAGCATCAACCCGGCAGGGTAGCTAAGTAGTCGTTGGGGACACTCCTCGCGGGGCGCCGCAAAGACTGTCCCCGGCTGCCGACAGAAAAGGAACGTCTCCATCTGCCGAATTAGGCGAGACTCTCCAGCACGCGACGGAGCTCCTGCTGAACGGCGTGGTCGCGGTTGCAGCCTACGACGCGATCGGCAACCGCTTTGAGCGCGGGGCGCGCGTTTTCCATCGCGCAGCCCGTGCCGACAAAGCGAATGATCTCGTAGTCGTTCATCGAGTCGCCAAACGCCATGACCTCGTCGCGTCCAATGCCGTAGTGTTCCGCGAGCTGCGCGATGCCCGAGGCCTTCGACACACCGGGCTGCATAGCATCGATCCACGCGTTGCCCGAAGGCGCAAAAGTAAAGAGCTGACCAAGTTCGCGCTGTAGCACGTAGGCGCTGTCCATAACGACACCGTCATCGCAAAAGATACTCGCCTTGATGATATTTACGCTGGGATCGGGCAGTTCCCAAATGCGCTCGGCATTGGGAAGGTCCTTATCGACCTCGCGTACGAACTTGCACTCGTCATCGAGCAAGAAGGATTTGGTTCGGTCAAAGAGCGCAAGATGCAGATTGGGAAACGTCGCGACAGCCTGGGCGAGCCTTCGAATCGCCAGGTGCGAATACACCTCACGGTCTACCATTTTGCCGTCGGCGTAGACCTGGGCACCGTTAGCGGCGACAAAGTCCATCTTGTCGCGAACGGGCGCAAAGAACTCGCACAGGCGATCGTAGCGACGACCTGACGATGCGGCGAAATGCACGCCATGCTCGTGTAGCGCCAGAATCAGTTCGTAGGTCTCGGGAGGCACCTGGCTGTTTTCGTCAAGCAACGTGCCGTCCATATCGGATGCAATCAGTTTAAACATAGAAAAGCTCCCTTCGGGCTTGTTGGAATCGAACGTGTATCCAATTCCAACGTACCCAAAGGGAGCTCAGGTAAGACTCCGCGGGCGCAAACGTTACAAGGGCCTGGCAAATAGCTCACGCGCACCAGGGGTCCCACATTCGCAGCGCCAGGCAACACGTCAAAGAGTGTCGCAGGCGACTAGCCGTTTAAGAACGTCCCCGATGACTAGTCGGCGTAGGTGAAGGTTGTGACGTCGAACATGCCCTCGGGGCGGATGCGGAGCGTCGGGATAACCGGCAGGGGCAGGAAGATGATGCCCATGATGGGGTCGAGCGGCGGCTCGATGCCCATGGCGCGCGCCTTGACCATAAAGTCGTCGTGCTGCGCGGCGACATCCTCGGCCGTGCCTTCGCTCATCAGACCGCCGAGCGCCAGCGGAATGCGCGCCACGACCTCGCCGTTGCGCACCAGCACGTGACCACCCTGGCCCACAGCCTCAACAGCAGCCATCATATCGGCAGCGTTATCACCCACGACGCACACGTTGTGCGAGTCGTGGCCGATCGTGGAGGCAATGGCGCCACCGGTGATGGTGAAGCCACGCACCCAGCCGCGACCGATATGCTTGCCGACAAGACCCAGGCCCGCAGGGCCATCACCGTCGGCGCCCTCGGCCTGCAGCGACACACCGCGGCCGTGGCGCTCGATCAGCATAATGCGACGCAGGCCCTCGGCGCTCTCGGGGCGAGCCATACCCGTGATGGCCTTACCCGGCACCACGTCAATCACGGCCTCGCCCGGCTTAAAGGCATAGTCGAATACGTCGAGCGAAAGCTTCGGCAGCTTAACGGAGGCGCGCAGCTCATCGGCAAGGGCCGCAACCTCGGCCATCTCGGGTGCAATCTCGCCCACAAAGGTACCGTCCTGCGCCACCAGGGCACCGGCGGCATATACGCGATGCGGAGCCGTGGCAAACGTCAGGTCATTGAGCACCAGCAGGTCGGCACGCTTGCCCGGGGCGATGGCGCCACGCAGCTCGTGCGGGTCGCGGCAACCGTGGTCCAGGCCAAACGCCTCGGCCGTGGACAGGGACGCCATAGAGATAGCGACCACGGGGTCGATACCGGCCTCAATCGCCACGCGGCAGGCGTTATCGATCATGCCGGTCGCAAGCGCGTCGGAGGGAGCACGGTCGTCAGTCGCAAAGCAGCAACGGCGGGCACGGGCAGGATTCTCCAGCAGCATCGGCGACAGGTTGGCCAGGTCATGGCTGCACGTACCTTCGCGCAGCATCACGTACATGCCGCGAGACAGCTTGTCGAGTGCCTCCTCGGGAATCGTCGACTCATGGTCAGCGATAATACCTGCTGCGGCATAGGCGTTGAGGTCCTTGCCGGCAACGAGCGGCGCGTGACCGTCAACCTGCTTGGACGGCGTCTGGTTGGCAGCGTCGATTCGAGCGCAGGTCTCGGGATCGGCCATAAAGACGCCCGGCAGGTTCATCATCTCGCCCAGGCCAAAGACATCGCCCGGATGCTCGGCAAAAAACGCCTGCATGTCAGCGGCGGTAATCACAGCGCCTGCTTGCTCATCGGGCAGCGCGGGCACGCACGAGGGCATCATGTACTTGATGGAAATGGGCGCGCGACGGCCGTCCTCGATCATAAAGCGCAGGCCGTCCAGGCCGGAAACGTTGGCGATCTCGTGGCTGTCGGCAATGGCAGTGGTGGTACCGCGCGTCGCCGCCATGCGCGCATACTCGGCAGGGCGGATGTTCGAAGACTCGATATGCAAGTGTCCGTCAATAAAACCGGGGGCAAGATAGCGGCCCTGGCAATCGATGACCTCGGCAGCCTCATACGTACCGGCGGCATCGTCGCGACCATCGTAGAGCACACCGACGATCACGCCATCCTTGACGGCAACGCTACCGGGCGCCACGCGCTGGCCGTACACATCGACAATCTGTGCGTTGGCAAACAGCGTGTCAACGGGCACACGACCCTCGGCGGCCTCGATCACAGATCTCATGACCTCAACGGACATACATACTCCTTTAACCGTAGAAAAAAGCTGCGGAGCGGACAGGCCTTCACCGCAGCAAACCAATAGCCATTGTATGCCCAAAAGGAGGCCGCCGATAACACCCCTTCCGCTTAACGGCACTGCCAAATGATCCCTTGGGGACGGAGGAAAACGGATCACCGGGCCAAACCGACCCCCT
>CAJLLB010000141.1 GCA_905207425.1 uncultured Collinsella sp. | reverse complement strand
GATTCAATCTCGAAAACAGCATTGCCCAGTTGACAAAACTATAGGAACACCCCCCAGCAGTTGCGGTGAAATAGTTCCTGTTTAAAGCCCCGTGACTTTAATTTAGGGACTATTCCACCGCAACTTATTGGGAGATTAGCTAGTCCTTGGGTGTCCAGGACCAGAAGAGTTGATGAGGGCCACGCGCGAGGCGGTACCGGTCTTTTTGTTGATCGAGGAAATGTGGCGATAGAGCGTGGAGCGCGAAAGAAAGAGCGTTGTGGCGATGTCCTGAACGCTCTGGTCCGAAACGACCAAGACCTCAAGAATATCGCGCTCGCGCTCTGTAAGCCCAAAGGTGGCGACGAAGGCATCAAGGCGTTCATCGGACGTGAGCTCCGCTGCCTCCACGGGCTCGGGGTCGGAGCATGTGGGCGCAAGATCCCCACCAAGATCGTCGGTGGCAAGCGGCAGGCCATCCTGCATCACGGCATCATCGGCTCGTTGCCCCAACTGCCCCAGCAGCGTAATCGCAATGCCCACAAACATCACGAGCGCCGCACCGACCGCAGCCAGCACATTTTGACTCGAGATAATCGCCACTGCCGGCGCCGTCACGAACATCGAGCACACGTTGTTGACGACGCGACCCATGCACGGCCAAAAATATGACCAGCGCGCATAGAGCGAGACGGCGGCATAGTATGTGGTAAAGAACACCACGAAAAAGCCCGAGCCCAGATAAAAGATGGTCGTGGCAGCAAGCTCGTTGCCGCCATTGCCATCGACGATGAGCACAAAGAACGAAAGCGTGGACAGTATGGCGGCACATGTCATGCCGATATTCATATACGAGCGGCCGTGCAGGTCAAATAGTGCGCCAGCGACCAACGAGCTCACGACAAGCAGCAGGCGCGGCCAATCGCCCAAATCGACGGCTCCGACAGCATGCAGGGTCGTGAAGCCCGCGTTGAGAGCGGCGAATACGCTGGAAAGATACGCCGTCGCCACGGTCAGGCGAACTACGGCGCGACGGAATGCCGCCTTTGCCTCGGGATCGTCATGCCACTTGGCGCCATATTCCAGAGCATCTACCGAAAGCCCGGCAGCACTGGGTTCAAAGTTGGGATCGGACTCGTCGCGCAGCTTGGCGCGTCGGGCACCGTGGAGCAACGCCACCTGCGCGATCGCACAGACGACCAGAACAGCCTGCTGAGGAATGCCGACAGGCATCACCATGTGGTTGAGCACCTGCACCAGAACGCCCATGGCGTAAGAAAGTGCGGCGGCGCGCGCCAAGCAGGGCGTTCGCGCAAAGCGCCTCGCAAAATTTGCATGAGCAGTCGATCCGCAGTAGCCCAGCGCGCAGCACGCCACCAAACCGCCGGCAATTACCACCTCAACCTGAACCGCCATAATCAACAGCAGCAATGCCGCCACCAGCAAAACGCCCGTGACGTCACTCGTTGCGTCGATAGCATGGGGACGGCGATAGTACAGAATGGGACGCACAAAAAAGCCAATCACGCTCGCGCCGATGACAAGGCTCTCATAAATAACGACCTCGTTCGGAGACACGAACTCGGCCATGCGCACATCAAAAAGATACTCGCACGCCAAAAACGTGAAGAAGAACAGCGCCAGGCATATAATCTCCCGAATGCCCCGACGCAAATATACGGTTGTATCTCCCATGCCCCTCATGGTTAACCCCCAGCCACTCAATTGTCTGGAAATCTATTTTAATAAAGAACCAGTCTCAATATCGAAGCCAGGCTCGAAATGCTGCCAATTCGACCCCAGCCGTCCACATCACGCCGCGATTTTGAGCCGCATGGACCAGAAGGGACGCGCGCGATCTCTAGCTCGGCCAGGAGTGTCTCCAACTACCACTCATTTAAGTACGTCCCCAATGAGTGGCCGAAGAACGTCCCCAACGACTAGTCAAAATGGGCCATGTGTCCCAGTTGTGGAGACTCCTTGAGCCGTCTGGGTATCGCGAAGGATCGCGCACTCCCCCATCATCAAAAGTGACACACGCTACCAGTTGATGGGAGGCAGCCATGGGCTTCTTTGACAAGATGTTCGAGAAGAAAGAGTGCGCGATTTGCGGTACCGAGCTGGGACTTCTAGGTAAGACAAAAATCAATGAAGGCTACCTGTGCAAAGAGTGCGCCGGCAAGCTCTCCCCCTACTTTCACGGCTATCGCTCCAGCACCGCGGACGATATCCGTGAGCAACTCGCCTACCGCGAGGCCAACGCCGAGCGCCTGTCTTCGTTCAACCCCACGCGCACGCTTTCTGCCGGGCGCACCAATATTATGCTCGATGAGGACGCGGGCCTGCTGATCATCACTTCGCAGAGCCGCTGGCGCGACGCCAATCCCGACATCATCGAGTTCTCGCAGGTACTCGGCTGCGATATGGATATCGACGAGCAGCGCACCGAGATCTATCGCGAGACCAAGGACGGCGAGCGCGAGAGCTACAACCCGCCGCGCTACGACCTGGATTACGACTTTAATCTGACCATCCACGTCAACACGCCGTACTTTACCGAGATCAACCTGCGCGTGAACGACTCCACCATCGATCAGCGCGGCTCCATCGAATACCGCGAGGCCAAGCGCCAGGCAACCGAAGTCCGCGATGCGCTGGTGCAGCTGCGCCAGGAAACGCGCGACAGTGTCGTGGCCGCCAAGGCTCCCAAGACCGCGGTCACCTGCCCCTTCTGCGGAGCCACCACCATTCCCGATGCCAGTGGGCGCTGCGAATACTGCGGCGGCGCCATCGGCGCATAGCCTCCGGCAGCGAAAGGACCGATCATGGCCTTCGAGAGCGTTAACTATCAGTGCCCTGCCTGCGGTGGCCCCTTGCATTTTGCAAGCGCCGAGCAAAAGCTCGTCTGCGACTACTGCGATTCTCGTTTTGAAGTCGAAGAAGTCGAGGCCCTCTATCGCGAGCGCCAGGACAAGGCAGACGCCAAAGCCGATGCCGCAGCCGCAACGCCAAAGCCCGTCGCCGACGACGCGGTGCAGGAGCTCGCCCAAAACGCCGGCTACATCTGCTCGTCGTGCGGCGCCGAGCTCGTGTCCGACGGCACCGTCGCTGTCACCACCTGCCCGTACTGCGGCAACTCCGCCGTAGCGCCCGGTCAGCTTTCGGGCGACTTCTCGCCCGACCTGGTGATTCCATTTAAGCTCGGGCGCGATGACGTCACGGCCGCACTCAAGGAACACTACAAGGGCAAGATCTTGCTGCCCAAGAGCTTTGTCACCGGCAGCCACATCGACGAGGTCCAAGGTGTCTACGTGCCGTTTTGGCTCTACGGTGCCCGCGTTGACGGCGAAGTGTACTTTGACGCGACCAACGAGACCGTGACCGAGGAATCCGACCGCACCGTCACGACCACCGACCACTACGATGCCTATCGCAAGGGCAATATCTCGTTTAAGCGCGTGCCCGTCGACGGATCGTCCAAGATGCCCGACGGCCACATGGACGCCATCGAGCCGTTTGACTACGACGCACTGCGTCCGTTCTCGGTCGCATATATGCCCGGCTACATCGCCAACCGTTACGACGAGGACTGCGAGACCTGCAAGGCGCGCGCCGAGCGCCGTATGGAAGAAAGCACGATCTCGGCCCTGCGCGAGACCGTCGTCGACGAATACGACGATGCCACGGTCGAAAGCAAGCAGCTCGACTACACCTGGGAAGACAGCGACTATGCCCCGTTCCCCGTGTGGATGCTTTCCACCTCGTGGAACGGCAAGAGCTACCTGTTTGCCATGAACGGCCAGACCGGCCGCTTGGTCGGCGAGCTCCCCTGCTCCAAGCCCAAGCTCGCCATCGCCTCGGTGCTGTTCTTCGTGATCGGATTTATCCTCTCCCAGATTCTCTTTATGGGGGAATACGCCTTCGATCCGGATTACCTCACCTTTGATATCGAGGGCATCCTCATCGACATCATTGCGCCGCTGATCATCGTAATCATCGGAGACGTGCTGCTGGTAGGCCAGCTCAAGACGGCCAACGAAGCAACCCATGCCGATGAGTATTGTGGCGAGCTCGACCTGACCGAGAAGCACGACACCTTCAGCCACACCGAGACCACCGTTGTCATGAAAGACGACAAGGACGACTAAGCAATCCAACCAATACCACCCGGCCTTTGACGAGAAAGGAAGATTACCATGGGACTCTTGAAAGCTGGATTGGGAGCTGCCGGCGGCGTCATGGCCGACCAGTGGAAGGAATTTATCTATTGCGAATCGATGCCTGCTGACGTCTTGGCCTGCAAGGGCAGCAAACGCACCGGTGGCCGCAGCTCCAACACGCGCGGCGAGGACAACGTCATCTCCAACGGCTCGGTCATCGCCGTCAACGACGGCCAGGGCATGCTCGCGGTGCAAAACGGCAAGACCATCGAAGTCGCACTGGAGCCCGGTGAGTTCGTCTTCGATACCGGCAGCGAGCCGAGCGTCTTTAGCGGCAACCTGGGCGACTCCATCAAGGAGACCTTGCTTTCCAAATTGAGCTGAATTCCGGCCGTACCCTCGCATATTGTAAGTGCCCCTTATGGGGCACTTTTTTTTAAGATTATCCCGGTTCCGGCAGCTTCCCTTTTGAGAATAATGCGTCTATGCTTTCGGCCACAATCT
>CAJLLB010000140.1 GCA_905207425.1 uncultured Collinsella sp. | reverse complement strand
TCGCCGTTCCCGATTCGAGCCGAGCGACCAGGTCTGCCTCGTCGTCGGTGCGGCTGGGACTCTCGTTTTGTTTTTCGGCCAGAGCCGCCGCCTGCTCATCGCCTTGCGGCGACAGCAACTTGGGCGCTCCGTCGAGCGATCCCGTAAACAGCGCAAACCCCAGCACCACGGCGGTGCCGATGGAAAGTGCTTGCTTGTAGGCGGGCTTGCGCGACATTGAGGCTCCTGGATGGACGGTTGGGAATCTACCAGTCTAGCAGGAGCCGGCAAGGGCCGTTCTGTCGAACAAATACTTAAGATTTGAGACAAACGCTACTGATTCATTTGTCCCGCGGTCTAGATCGAGGTGGAGTCGAGCCAGTTGAGCTTGCACTCGAGAATGCGCTGCTCGCCGGGTTCGCTGCTTCCGTCAAGTAGGGCGAGCAGCATCTCGGCTGCTTCGCGACCTTCTTGGTCGACGGGCTCGATGATGGTGGAGACGGTCGGTGTGGTGAGATTAGTCCAGTCTTCGCAGTTGAGTCCCAAAAGGCCGATTTGCTGCGGAAGCAGATGGGCCATTGGCTGGAGGGCCTTGTAGACACGGGGAAGTGCCCACTGATTTTGCACGAAGATAAGGGTTCGCTTGGCGGGATTGAACTTGAATTTAAAGTATTCAGTGAGCTCGTTGATTGACGGCTTGTTGTGATCGATGGGAATCGCTTTGTAGAGCTGCCCGTTCGCTGCCAGCGCCTCGGCATACCCCTGAAAACGCTCCATGCGGGTGCGCATTTCGGTCATGTTGGCGGCAATGGAAAAGAAATCTTCGTAGCCGGCGTCGAGGAGTGCCTGTGTGGCGTTGTACACGCCGTCGTAAAGGTTGGTTTTGATCCAGCTGGTACCTGGGCTATAGATGGCCGCATCGAAAAAGACGACCGGCTTGCCGGCGCGTCTAATGCGGTCATGCACGGCTTTGAAGTTTGCCGTGGGCTGGATGATAAAGCCATCGACGCCCAGCGAGAGCATCTTGTCGACGTACATGAGCTCGGTCTCGGGGTTAAAGTTGCTCGTGCAAACGACCGTCTGGTAGCCCGCGGGGAGCATGACCTGCTCCATGCCATTGAGAACGAGCCCCGCCCATTTGTTGGTGTTATCCAAAATGATGATGGCAATGACGTGGGTTTGCTTGCCGGTGAGCGTCTGCGCTTGGGCGTTGGGAACGTATCCGAGTTCCTTAATGACGCGCGCGATTTTGTTCTGCGTCTTCTCGCTAAGCTTTTCTCGTTTGTCGTTGAGGTAATACGAGACGCTTGCCGTCGAGGTTCCCGCCTCTCGAGCGACGTCTGCGATCGTAACGCGCTGTTTTGCCACAGCGACTCCTTCCGACAGATGAGCATTTTCCAACATGATGACTTTGAGTCTTGGTGAAGGATACGCTTCGGTGAGCGGCTTTTTCCTTTCATATGAGTATGCAACAAATGCGGCATACGGGTGGGGTCGAAATTTGTGACCGGCATGCGCATCTGCCGTCTACCGAGAAAATCAAATACTTCTTGACTTTTGAAATCGAGGGCAAAATCGCAGGATTCATTTTTGGTTAAACGCATAACTAAATCGCATAACCAACGCTCTGACCTGCGCGTTTACCGAAATAAGCTGGCATTAAGAAAAACGAGCACCTATATTGTTCTTGTCGAAAAGACAGCAAGTCCAAACGGCAGGGGATGCTCCGGAGGCCTCCGCAAACGGTGTCTTGCGCACGCAACTCTATGAAAAGAGGGAAGCAATGAAGATCGTAGGCGTTGCCGCCTGTACTGTGGGTATCGCCCACACGTATATGGCCCAGAAGGCGATTCAGGATGAATGCGCCGCCCGTGGCATCGAGTGCAAGGTCGAGGCTCAGGGTGGCCTGGGTATCGAGAATGAGCTCACGCAGGAAGACGTGGACTCCGCCGACCTGGTCCTGGAGTCCGTCGACGTGGGTGTCGAGAACGAGGACCGTTTTGAGCAGAAGATGGCCGAGGGCAAGTTCCTGAAGGTCGGCACCTCTGATGTAATCGCCGATCCGGTAAAGATCATCGACCAGGCCATTGAGATCATCAAGGCGACGGGTGGCGCCGTTGACGCGCCCAAGGCCGAGGCCAAGGCAGAGAAGAAGGCCGTCTCCGCTGCCCCGCAGGCCCCGACACCGGCGTCCAAGCAGTCTATCTTTGCCGATCCTGGCAAGACGCTGCTCAATGCATTCAATACCGGCGTTTCCTATTTTATCCCCATCGTCGTTATCGGCGGCGTGTTTCTTGCCTTCTCGCTGGCATCCGGTACCGCCGGCGCCAACGGCATGGAGGTTACGAACCCGCTGATGGTGAGCCTTAACACCATCGGCATGGCCGGCATCTCCATGATGATCCCGGTGCTTGCGGCATACATCTCCTACTCGATGGCCGGCAAGCCCGCGCTCGCCCCCGGTTTTGTCCTGGGCTACCTGGTCAATAACGCAGTCGTTACCCCTAACGGCAACAGCGTTTCGACCGGCTTCTTGGGCGCCATGATCATGGCGGTCATCTGCGGCTACTTTGTCCGCTGGATGAAGACCTGGAAGGTCAACAACACCATCCAGACCATCATGCCCATCCTGATCATCCCGATTCTGACCTCGCTTGTCCTGGGCATGGCCTATATCTACATCCTGGCCACGCCGCTTGGCTTTGTGATGGACTGGCTCACCGGCGTGCTCGGCAGCCTGCAGGGCGGTTCCGCAGTTGTCCTGGGTCTGGTCATTGGCGTTATGACCGCCTTCGATATGGGTGGCCCCATCAACAAGACCGCCTCGACCTTCACCATGGCCATCATGGCCTCCGGTATCTACGGTCCTAACGGTATGTTCCGCGTCGCCGTCGCCGTTCCCCCGATCGCCTGTGGCCTCGCTGCGCTCATCGCCAAGAACAAGTTCGATGACGCTGACCGCCAGATGGGCATCTCCGCGCTGTTCATGGGCTGCATCGGTATTACCGAGGGCGCTATCCCCTTCGCGGTCAAGGACCTCGGTCACACCCTGCCCGGCATTTGCATCGGCTCTGCCGTGGGTGCGGCACTTGCCGCCTTCCAGGGCATCGACTGCTACGTCCCGCACGGTGGCTTTATCGTCGCCCTTGCCACCAACAACGTCGCGCTGTTCTGCCTGGACATCGTGATTGGCGCCGTGGTCGCCGCTGCAATCCTGATTGCCATGAAGCCCACGCTCGATAAGCAGGCCAAGTAAACCTTTAAGGACTCCGGTTGTGCGGAGGGATGGATTTGACTCCGCACAACCGCCCCTACACAACAAAATCCATCCGTACTGATAGGGCCCACATCTGGGTCCCAGGGAACTTTTGTCAAAAATCCTCTGGAGAAGGAGAACAAAATGTCCAACCTCACCATCCGTCAGGCCGTTCAGGGCATGCTCAAGCTGCAGGATAGCGGCGATCACGCAACCATGGTCGGCATTGGCCCCATGAGCCCCAACCTGATTCAGGCCGTGTTCGAGCTTGCCAAGGACGAGGATTTCCCGCCCATGTTTATCGCCAGCCGCAACCAGGTCGATATGGACGAGATGGGCGCCGGCTACGTCAACGGTTGGGACCAGACGCGCTTTGCCGCCGACATCAAGAAGGTTGCCGACGAGGTGGGTTACACCGGTCCGTACTACCTGTGCCGCGATCACGGCGGTCCGTGGCAGCGCGACGAGGAGCGTAACGCCCACCTGCCCGAGGACGAGGCCATGGAGCTCGCCCGCAAGTCCTTCGTCGCCGACATGGAGGCGGGCTTTGACCTGCTGATGGTCGACCCCACCAAGGACCCCTATCAGATCGGCAAGGTTATTCCGCTCGACGTGGTGCTTCGCCGCACGATCGATCTTATCGACTACCTTGAGCAGTACCGTCGCGAGCATAACCTGCCCGAGGTCGCCTATGAGGTCGGTACCGAGGAGACCAATGGCGGCTTGACCTCTACCGATAAGTACGAGGAGTTCATTTCTCAGCTGCAGCCCGAGCTCGAGAAGCGCGGCTGCCCCATGCCCACCTTTATCGTCGGCCAGACCGGCACCCTTACCCGCTGGACGGAGCAGGTCGGTCACTACAACTTCAAGAACGCCCGCGAGCTTGCCGATATGGCCAAGCGCTATGGCGTGGGCCTGAAGGAGCACAACGCCGACTATCTGGACGACGCGACGCTGCTCGAGCACATCCCGGCACACGTGACCGCCTCCAACGTCGCTCCGCAGTATGGCACCGAGGAGACCCGCGCCTACCTCAAGCTCTGCGCCACCGAGCAGATCCTGGTCGACAACGGTCTGTGCGATGACCCCTCCGACCTGTATCACACGCTGCTGGTCAAGGCTATCAAGACCGAGCGCTGGCGCAAGTGGATGACTGGCGACGACGTCAACCTGCAGGTCGATGACATCCTTGCCGACGATGAGCTCAGCCTGAAGATCCTGGATGTCTCCGGCCACTATGCGTTCAACGATCCCGAGGTCAAGGAGCAGGTCGAGAAGCTCTATCGCAACCTCGCTGCCCAGGACATCGACGGCAAGCGCTTTGTGATCGAGCACATCAAGCGCCCGATCAAGCAGTACGTCGTCGGTCTTAACCTCAAGGGCGTCACGAGCCGCATCGAGAAGGCTCTCGAGGACTAAGTAGCTTTTCCTAC
>CAJLLB010000139.1 GCA_905207425.1 uncultured Collinsella sp. | reverse complement strand
ACGGCCCGCCGGCATGAAAAATCGAAACGTTGGGCACTGCGACAAGCCGGCGGCGGGTGAACTCCTTAAGATCGTCGTCCTCCGCCGTCGTCGTGGTCATGAGCCGCGCGGTCTCGGCGGCGGCAGACTCCATGACCGCGCGCGTATAGAGCAGGCACACCGGCTGCAGCGCGAGAAGGATGAGCGTCAGAAACGTCGGCAGCAAAAAAGCGGCCTCGACCGTAGACTGCGCCCGGTCCTCGCGCGCGATATCAATACAACGCGATGTCCTTAGCACCCGCAGCAGCGTCGACAACCGATGTCGAGGTGACGCCGTGAGATGCCGCCCGCTCGACCAGCGCCGCCAAGCGCCCATCGGCACCGGCACGCCAAAGCCCCGCGATTGCCAGCACGATGGAAAGCAGCGCCACCGTGACGATGGCGTATTCCACAGTCGCTTGGGCAACCTCTTCACGCAGAACGTCATGCATTTCACGATCCCTCCTTTGAGCTTATTGTTTGCGGGACCAGACGCACGGCGCGCAGACGACACGAAGCATCGCCGGTATCCGCGGCAACCGTCACCATATCGACCCAGCCGCGCCCATCGCGCACGATGGCGCCCCATACGTTGCCCTTAATATCGAGATAGCCGCTCAGGGCGAGCTGGGCCGTTGGCACCTCGCGGTAGGCGCGTAACATATCCGCCGCTGCCTCGGTCATCGGTCGGTCCTCGGACCATGCAAGCCGGACCGCAATCGCGTTGTCCCCAGGCGAATCCGTCGCAGTGCCAGACCGCTTGTCGAGCGTCCGCAGAAAGGTTTGCGCCGTGACAGCGACATCCGAATCGTCCGCATCTCGCATCTCATCTTTTTGAGACGCCACCGCCGAATCTGAGCCCGAATCGAAGGCGGCCCCAGGACGCTGCTGCCGCGCGGCGTTAAGCCCCCAAAGCACCGCCGCTATCGCCACGGTCAGGCAAGCAAACACCAGCAGCACCCCGATGGGGCGCTCGCCCTCTACAGGCTGTTGATGCCCTCGCTGATAGCGTTCCATAGATCTTGGACCTTGCCTTTAAATGCAACGATGGCAATAATCGCGATCACCACAAGCACGCCCACCAAAATGGCGTACTCGGTGGTACCCTGCGCGCTCTCCTCCCGCAACAGCTCCTTGGCATGCTGGCGAGCGCGGATCGCCCGGCAAAAAGCCCAGCTCCAAGCCTTGTCAGCAACTTCGACCATCGTGTTCATGTATTCCTCCCTACATCATCCCGCCTGCTCCCAGCAGCGGGCCCAATATGGACAGAAGCAACGCCGGCAAGATGAGCGTGCCGGTGGGAATCAGCAGCTTGACGGGCGCACGCTCAATCTCGCGCTCGACCGCGGCGCGATGAGCCGCACGGATCTCGCGACTTTGAGCGGCCAGCGTCTCGGCAAGTGGGGCACCCAGGGCGAGTGCCTGCCCCACCGTGATGGCAAAGGTCTCGAGCGCTCGCACGTCCAGGTCGCGCGCGGCGGCCAACAACTCGTCCTCACGCGTGCCCACGCCCACCTGCCACGCCATGCAGGCCCGCTCAAGGCGAAGAGCCAGCACTGACCGGCGGTTGGCGCAGAAAATCTCAAGCGCCGCATCAAACGAAAGACCGGCCGAAAGACCCAAGCGCACAACATCGATTATCTCGGTCACTTCGCCGAGCGAAACTCGCGCCGGGCCGCCCGCTCCAACCGCGCCCTTCACTCGCGCGGTCAGGGCATCGACCACCGAGCGACCCGCGGCAGCGACCAGCACCGCCTCGCGCTTGCAGGCCCCTGCGATCTTGCGCGCATCCGCCCGATCCAAACCCGTCGCGACAAATACACTCAGGGCGCACAGGCAAGCCGCAACTGCAACCGGGGCGCTCATAGCTCCACCCTCATAATGCGCCGGATAACCACCAGGGCAACGGCGTTGAGGGCAAGACCCAGCACCACAGCGCCCGCGCCGGCAGGCGTCGCAAGACCGCGACGAAAATCTGCCGAAAGCAGCGCCAACACCGCGCACATGCCTGCCGGCATCGCCGCGACCATATGCGCCGACATGCGAGCCTGCGACGTCTTAACATCCAGGCGGCGCTTGAGCTCAATGCGCTCCCCCACCATGCTCGACGCCTCGGACAGTAAGTCGGCAAGCGGAGCACCGGTGCGCTGAGACACCTTAAGCGCCAAGGTCACAAGCGAAAGTCCGGGGGCGTCGATGCGCACGAGCAAGTCATCGAGCGCGTCGGTCGCCGAGATGCCGCAATCAATCGCCGCCGCTACCCGCAAAAACTCGGTATGTACCGGCTCTTGCGCATGAGCGCCCACAAAGCGCATGCCCTGGGCCAGCGAATGTCCCGAGGCAAGCGACATGGAAAGTGCGGTAAACGCCTCGGGCATAGCCTCTTCTGCATCGTGTTGCTCGCGCCGGCTCTCAAAGCCATCCCGAGCGGCGCCAACGGCAAACGGAGCAACAAGTCCCAAGGCAAATCCGAGGGGCGATAACGACACCATCGTTAGCAAAACGCAGCAGACACCGCTCGATAGCAGCAGAAACGCCAAACGCCCCGAAGCATCCTCGATCGCGAGGCCAAGGCGACGCGCCGGAGCCAGCGATGCCCACGAACGGGCGATCTTTTTCAGCAGATCGTTTTCCACCAGCTCACGCGGCAGCTTCTCTGCCACCGTCTCGAGCGCCTGACGCGCCAGCTCCGCCGGCGGTACCTGCGGCACACGAGGTTCCGCCCCGCACGCCGTCGCAACAGAAAACCCTGCCAAACCCCCTACGACGAGGGGCACAGCGACCTCCATTCGTCCACCTCCTCTTGTGTGAGCGTCCCCGACCGCAGGCCTTCTGCGATAAACGGCGGCTCGCGGTCAAGCTTCCAGGTGCGCTCGGCGGCATCGAAAGTCACATAGCGCTCGAGCTCTACGCCGCCCGACGCAGCGCGACGCACCCCCGAATACGAGGAGACGAAACGCCTGCCATCGGCGTGGCGCTCGGACATCACGATGCCGTCGAGCGCCATGGCAATCTGCTCCTCGATGAGCTCGCTCGGCAGATCGATGCCATAACGTGCAAGCAACGTCAGACGCACCACGGTCTCCTGCTCGGAACCCGCATGAAGCGTGGTGAGCGACCCGTCGTGGCCCGTGTTCATGGCCTGCAACATGTCGCAGCACTCGGCACCGCGCACCTCGCCCACCACGATGCGGTCGGGGCGCATGCGCAGGGCATTGGTCACCAGGTCGCGGATCGTCACCGCGCCCTCGCCCTCAATTGAAGCCTCGCGCGCCTCTAGGCGCACCACGTGCGGATGATGCGCAAACTTGAGCTCGGCAGAGTCCTCGATCGTCACGATGCGCTCGCCGGTGGAGATCTCGCATGACAACGCGTTGAGCAGAGTGGTCTTACCAGATCCCGTGCCTCCCGCAACCGCCAGGTCCTGTCGCAGCGACACCGCGCACGACAGCAGCTGCGCATACCAAAGCGGCAGCGACCCCAGCCCCACAAGCTCGTCCAGCGAGCAGATACGGTCCGAGAACTTTCGGATGGTGAGAATCGGTCCGTCAATCGCCACAGGCGGAATCACCGCGTTGACGCGATAGCCCGTTTTGAGGCGGGCGTTGACGATGGGGCTGCGCTCGTCGATACGGCGGCCAAGTGGCGAGATGATGCGGTCGATAAGCACCCGGATCTGCTCATCATCCTCAAACGCATGCTCGATGGGATACAAGACGCCGCCGCGTTCAAAGAAAGCCGAGCGGCAGCCGTTGATCATGATTTCGGTAACGGTGTCGTCCTCGATGAGCGGCTGCAACGGCCCCAAGCCCACCACGTCATCCAAAATCTCGTCGATGATGGTCTCGCGCTCGGGCGTCGCGAGATCGGTCGGCTCCTCAATATTGAGCGCCGCCTCCACCGCGGGACGCAATTCCGAGCGGGCAAGTGCCGGGTCGATATAGGCGCTGATACGCGCCACTTCGTCGTAACCCATGCGGTCCATCACGGCGCGCTTGGTGCGTCGTTTCACCGCGCGGCGACGCCCCGCATCTACAGGCGCTGCCGCCGCTGCAGCGCCGGCAGCCTTAATCCTTGTTTGCAGGCTCATCGCTGATCACCCTCGCGCGACCAGGGAAGGCGGATACGCGGGCGTTCGGTGCGCGTTGCACGGTCGGCGACCATATCGCTCCAAGGGCCGACGGCGCACCCCAGTTCCACGAGCATCTCGCGCGTGGCCTCGCGCACGCTGGTCGCAAAAGCGCTGGTCTGCCCCACTGCCTCGTCAGCGCGCCCAAACGCCATGAGCGCGGCGAGATCCTGCCCGCCATCGGCGATACGAATCTTGGAGCTCAACGCGCAGGCAATCTCAAAGCGCATGGCGACGTCCTCGTCTGCCCCGCGCGCACCGAACCGGTTGAACAAGGCGCTCATGCGCGTGCGCGGCACACCTACTCGACTTGCCAGTTCAATGACGCGCGACGCCGATGTCGCGGACGACACCGCCGCATCGCCAATGACCAGGCAACGGTCGCTCGCCGCCACCGCAGCCGCCACGGCATCGCCCCAAAAGACCGAGGTATCGATAAAGACCACGTCGGATTCGCGACGCAGGACATCAAGCAGCAGCTCCACCGGACGTGCCATGAGCTCGGCTTGCTCGGGCGCCGCGACGGGACCCCAGAGCGTAACGCCCGGTGCCACGCGCATCGATGTGGCTACGATATCCG
>CAJLLB010000138.1 GCA_905207425.1 uncultured Collinsella sp. | reverse complement strand
GCATTCCCGCAGATAAAACCTGCCAAAATAAACCTGTCCCTTTTTGGCAGGTTACAGTGAACCCTTGGTGCTGGGGATGCCCTGCACGCGAGGGTCCAGCTCACAGGCTTGGCGCATCGTGCGGCCCACGGCCTTAAAGGCGGCCTCGATAATGTGATGCGAGTTGCCGCCCGCCAGCTCGCGCACGTGCAGCGTGAGCTTGGCATCGCGCGCAAAGGCGTAGAAGAACTCGACGGCCAGCTCGGTATCGAAGCTGCCCACGCGCTCGGTCGGCACGGGCAGCTCGCAGTAGGCCTGCCCGCGGCCCGAAATATCAACAGCAGCCATCACAAGCGTCTCGTCCATGGCGATCGCCGCGTCGGCAAAGCGCGTAATGCCCGCCTTGTCGCCCAGCGCCTGGCAAAACGCCTCGCCCAGCACAATACCCGTGTCCTCGACGGTGTGATGTGCATCGACCTCGACGTCGCCCACCGCGTGCACCGTCAGATCGAACAGACCATGGCGGCCAAAAGCGTTGAGCATGTGGTCGAAATACGGCACGCCGGTCGAGATATCGCACACGCCAGATCCGTCCAGGTCGAGCTTTACGACAATGTCGGTCTCGCCCGTCTTGCGGGTTACCTCGGCATAGCGGTCCATCTACATCTCCTCCTTCACCAGCGCGGCAAACGCTGCCAGCACCTCGTCGTTTTCCTGCGGGGTGCCCACGGTAATGCGCAGGCAGTCCGCAAGGCCCGGCGCGTAGCTAAAGTCGCGCACCAAAATTGAATACTCGTCGCGCAGGCGCTCGCGCACGCGCGTGGCATGCGGCGTGCGCACGAGCACAAAGTTCGCCGCGCTCGGCCACGCCTCCACGGGCAAGCCCTCGGCAGCCATCACGCGCAGAGCGGCCAGCTCGCGCTAACGCTCGGATGCGACCTGCGCCACCACAGGTGCGTAGGCATCGCGGGCACGCACGCAGGCAAGTGCTGCCGCCTGGCTCAGCACGTTGACCGAATAGATCTGGCGAATCGCCGCGAACACGTCGATGACCTCGGGCGCCGCGATCACATAGCCCAGGCGCGTGCCGGCGGCGCCGAACGCCTTGGACAGTGTATGCAGAATCACCAGGTTAGGATGCTCGGCAATAAGGCCTTGCGCCGTAGTTGCCGCGCCAAACGAATCGTCCGCAAACTCAACGTAGGCCTCGTCGACCATGACCATGCCGGGGCACGCATCGCACAGGGCCGCGACAAAGTCGAGCGGTGCCACGTCGCCCGTGGGGTTGTTGGGCGAAGTCACGATGGCCAGGCTGCACTCCGGCGCCGCGGCAAGCACGGCTGCCTGGTCGAGCTCAAAGCTCGCCGGGTCGCGCCACACGTCGCGCACCTCGGTCTGACAGAGCGATGCAAAGAACGCATACTCGCTAAAGCACGGCGGGCAGTTGAGCAGGGTCCGTCCCGCGCCGCCAAACGCCAGCAGGTAGTTATAGAGCAGCTCGTCGCCGCCGTTTCCCACGCAAGTATTCTCGCGCGTCACGCCATGCCAAGCAGCCAGCTCGTCGCGCAGCTCGTTGGACATGGGATCGGGATAGCGGTTGAGCGGTGTGGCAGCCAAGGCCGCGTCGATCGCCTCGCGCACGCCAGCGGGCACGGGATAGGTGTTCTCGTTAGCCGAAAGATTGATGCGCGTGGGCGTAAAGTTGGGATCGTAGGACTCAATACCGGCCAAGTAGGGCTGGACGAGCTCCTTCATGCGCGGCGTGAGTTCGGCCATATTAGGCCCCCTCGACGACCGCGCCAGTGGCACCGCCCGCAGCTGCCGCCAGGTCCACGCCCTCGGCGACCGTCGCGGTCGTATCACCCGGCCAGGCGACCTTGGTCAGGTCGGCCGCGGCCAGCGACTCGGCGCTCACGGCATCCTCGCCCTGCTCCAACACGCGACGGCGCAGTGCGGCAGAAAGCGCGTGTGCCCACAGGCCCTCGGCCTCGGCCAGACGCTGCGTAGCGGGAGCGTCGGAGAGCAGGCCCTCGGGCGTATAGCAAATGACACTCGAGCGCTTGACGAACTCCTCCACCGAAAGCGGGTTGGAGAACATGGCGGTGCCGCCGGTCGGCAGCGTGTGGTTGGGGCCGGCAACGTAATCGCCGAGCGGCTCGGAACTCCAAGCGCCCACAAAGATGGCGCCGGCGTTGCGAATGCCGCCGAGCAGGCCCATCGCATCCTTGCAGTGCAGCTCCAGGTGCTCGGGCGCCACGGTGTTCACCGCCTCGACGGCGGCAGCCATGCCACCACGACGGTGCCCTCATTGTCGAGCGAGGCACGCGTGATCTCGGCACGCGGCGACTGCGCTACCAGAATGTCGATACCCGCCTCGACCTCACGCGCAAACTGCTCGTCGCAGGTCACCAGATAGCAGGCCGCCAGCGGATCATGCTCGGCCTGGGCCATCAGGTCGGCCGCGACCACCATGGGCTTGGCCGTGGCGTCGGCCAGCACGCAGACCTCGGAGGGACCGGCGACCATATCGATACCCACGTCACCCGAGACAATCTGTTTGGCAGCGGCAACAAAAGCGTTACCCGGACCGGTGATTTTATCGACACGCGGAATGGTCTCGGTACCGTACGCCATCGCGGCCACGGCCTGGGCGCCGCCCACCATATAGATCTCGTCCACGCCGCCGAGTTTAGCGGCCGCGAGCGTATACGGGCTAATCAGTCCATCCTTTTGCGGCGGGGTCACCATAACCACGCGTTTGACGCCGGCCACCTTGGCGGGAATGGCGTTCATAAGCACGGTGGAAGGGTACTGCGCGCGACCGCCCGGTACATAGATGCCGGCCGCCGCGAGCGGGGTCACCTTAACGCCGAGCATCGTGCCGTCCGCACGCGTGGTAAACCAGCTCTGCTCGACCTCGCGCTGGTGGAACTCGCGAATCTGGCGCGCGGCCTTCTCAAGCGCGGCGACAAAGGCCGGGTCAAGGCCTTCGAGCGCGGCATCGATCTGCTCCTGCGGCAAGCGGAAGCTCTGCAGCTCAACGCCGTCAAAACGCTGACAGTAATCGCGCACCGCGGCATCCCCGTTGGCACGCACGTTGGCCACGATATCGCGGGCGGCGTCGATGATGTTTTGCGGCAGCACGCCCTTGCGGTTGAGCTGGTTGGTAACGAGGCGCTCACCGGGAGCAAGCTTGATGGTCTTCATATCGGTATCCCCTATCGGTCGAGGTTGTGTTCGAAAAACGAGAGGCCGGGCGGCGGCGCCAATCGGCCCGCAGCCCGTACGTTGGGGCGCCCGTGCGCGCTCGCGCTATTGTGCCGAGCCCGCGACGGGCTCAAAATGCTTGTCCTTAACGGCCGCGGCCAAGCGATCTGCCAGATTGCGTACGCGCGGATCCAGGCGCGCAGCACCCGGATTGACAAAGAAGCGGGCCGTGCAGTCCATGATGCGCCCGGTGATGACCAGGTCGTTGTCGCGCAGCGTGGCACCCGTGGCGGTAATGTCCACGATGCGATCGGTCATGCCGACGATGGGGCCCAACTCGATGTTGCCGTGCAGCGAAACTATGTCGGCGTTCACGCCTCGCTCGGCATACCAGGCACTCGCGATGCGCGGATACTTGGTTGCCACGCGAAGCGACCCGCGGCGAGCATAGTTGCGCTCGGCCTGACCGGCGCGCCATGCGGGCTCCGCCTCGATAAAGGTGCACAGGCCAT
The DNA here is from genome assembly GCA_905207425.1 of uncultured Collinsella sp. Lineage (GTDB taxonomy): Bacteria > Actinomycetota > Coriobacteriia > Coriobacteriales > Coriobacteriaceae > Collinsella. The sequence continues at coordinate 1,043 of CAJLLB010000138.1, read as the reverse complement.
AGCCCAGGTCGACCAGCTGCAGCAGGTTGAGGTCTGCCTCGATAAGCGAATCCCAACCGCAGATGCCGCAATCGGCACCGCCACAGCCCACAAAAGCAGGCGCGTCGCTGGGGCGCACGATGACAAACTCGATATCGCCGACCGCGCCCTCGCCGACACGCGTGTCGCGGCCGCGCACGATCAGGTGACGGCCGGGGTCACGCAGCTCGGAGACGTCCAGGCCCGCGGTCTCGAGCACGTCGAGCGTGTCGGCCTTAAGCGAGCCCTTGGGCACGGCGATACGCAGCGGCCCCTCGGCGCCACGGCCCACGGCGTGGTCGCCATCGGAAGCGGCGTCCTCGGCCGAGGTGCGCACGGCCTCCAGACGCTCGAGCGAAAAGGCGAAGCCCGCCGCCGGCACCTCGATACCGTCGCCAAACGCACCGGTAAAGATGGAGTCGTAGCGTCCGCCCGAACCGACCGGATCGGGCAGGCCGCCGGCATAGGCCTTAAAGACCAGACCCGTGTAGTAATCAAAAGAATTCATGATGGAGAAGTCGAAGGACAGCACCTGGGCGCCCTCGGGAGCCAGGCCCTCGACCAGGGCACGCAGCTCGCGCGTCAGCGGCGCGACGATGCCGGCAGCCTCCAGCAGCGCATCCACGCGGCCGGCTATGACCGCCCGCTGATTGTGCAATACGTCGACTATCTTGGCGGCCTGCTGCACGGCGACCTCGGCACGACGCTGACCGATAACCAGCCGGTGATCAGCATTCTTACGCACTACGGCGCCGCCACATTCGAACTGGCCTTCCTCGCCCTGATTGTGGCGCTGATTGTCGGCATCGGCCTAGGCCGACTCGCCGCCCGCAAACGCGACCGTGCCGCCGACGCCGGCATCCGCACCTTCGCCATCCTGTGCTACGCCACCCCGGTGTTCTTCCTCGGCCTCGTGCTGAAGCTCATCTTCGCTGTCTGGCTCAACATCCTTCCAGCCTCCGGCCGCTCCGACCTGAACTCCGAAATGCAGTTCACCCGTCTGGTATCGCCGACTGGCTTCTACA
>CAJLLB010000137.1 GCA_905207425.1 uncultured Collinsella sp. | reverse complement strand
GCATGATCAAAAGATCAATGCCGCCTCGTTTCAAGGCACCTTGCTCGCTCTGGCGGGTTTTCGCTGTCGGTGCCAAAACATCGGCGTAACACTTGGCACATGGGTAGTCATTGGGGACGTTCTTAAACGACTGGTCAAAGGGGGCACTCTTGATGCACTTGGCACTTGGGGACGTTCCTTTTGTACCGGCAGTTTGGGACACTCCTTGCTTCAAGAGGCTGGCGTGCGTCAACCTATTCTCGTTGCAGTAAAAAAACCGCCCCGTTCTTGGTTGAGGACGGGGCGATTCGTCTTTTGGACTTGTGCAGCCAGGCTTATGCAAAGCGGGCGACGAGCTCCTGGAGCACGTCGGTCATCTTGACGAGCGAACTGACCGGGACGAACTCGTTGACGCCGTGGTAGCAATAGCCGCCGGTGGAAAGGTTGGGGCAGGGCAGACCGCGGAACGACAGCTGAGCGCCGTCGGTGCCGCCACGAATCGGCAGCACTTGGGGCTCAACGCCGCAGGCAAGATAGGCTTCCTTGGCAACATCAATAAGCTCGGGATAGCCACGAACGATCTCGGCCATATTTCGATACTGCTGCTTAATCTCGACCGTCACGCGCTCCTCACCTAGACGCTGGTTGAGCATCGAGGCGGCGGCATCAATAAGGTCGAGTTTCTGCTGGAACTTGGCGGCGTCATGGTCGCGGACGATATAGCGCGCTGTGGCGTGATCGACGGTCGCAGATACACCCTCAAGGTGATAAAAGCCCTCGTAGCCTTCCGTATACTCCGGTCGCTGCACGTAGGGGAGCAACGCGTTGAAGTCGCAGAACAGATTGCCTGCGTTGACCATACGGCCCTTAGCGTCGCCCGGGTGGATGGACTGGCCCTCAAAGCGGACGGTCGCCTCGGCGGCGTTAAAGCACTCCCACTCCAGTTCGCCGATGGGGCCGCCGTCGACCGTGTAGGCGTACTTGCAGCCAAAGGTATCGATATCCAACAGCTCGGCTCCGTGGCCGATCTCCTCGTCAGGGCAGAAGCAAATGCCGAGTGCGGGATGGGGCAGAGAAGGGTCCTGAGCGATACGCGCGACAAGCGACATGATCTCGGCGACGCCTGCCTTGTCGTCTGCGCCCAGCAGCGTGGTGCCGTCGCTGCAGACCAGGTCCTCACCCGCGAGGTCATTCAGGGCGGGAAGCTTGGCGGTACTCATGGCAACGGGTTTACCGTCAACCGTGCCGCAGACCAGGTCGCCGCCTTCGTAGTGCACGATGTGCGGCTTCACGCCGGCGCCCGGTGCAACTTCGGTGGTGTCGAGATGGGCGATCAGGCCCAGGGCGGGCTTGTCCTCAGCGCCCGCACTTGCGGGGATATGCGCGCAGACATAGGCGTGCTCGGTCACGTGGGCATCTTCCGCACCAAGCTCGCGCAGCTCTTCAGCCAGCACGTTGGCAAGGTCAAACTGAACGGCGCTCGAGGGTACCTGGTCGCAGTTTGCATCCTCGGACTGCGTGTTGATCTGGACGTAGCGCAAAAAGCGTTCGAGGACATCGGGGCTCGTGGTGGTGTTTTCCATAAAGACCGCTCCAATCTTGGTCGTCGTGTGCAACAAGAACTCTAGCACGGTATGCCACGGCATACCACGACGCTTGGATGGGGTAGAATCAGCCATTGAATGCAGAAGGGACGGAAGATCATGGATACGACAAATAGCTCGCGCGAACTACATCTGACGGTGGCGAACGAAGACTACTTGGAGTGCATGGTTCGCATTGAAAGCGAAGAGGGGGAAACCAACGGCGTGCGATCGGTCGACATCGCGCAGCGTCTTGGCGTCTCCAAGGCATCGGTCAATAAAGCGGTTTCGGCGCTCAAGGCATCCGAACTTGTCGAGCAATCGCACTACGGCAAGGTAGTCCTGACCGATCGCGGCCGCGAGGTTGGTACGGCTATCTGGTACCGTCATCGCCTCATCCGCACGTTTTTGGTTCAGGAGCTCGGTGTCGAATTTGAGCGAGCCGATTCCGAGGCCTGCATGATGGAGCATGCGCTTTCCGAGGACACGATGAACCGCTGGCTCGCCTATCTCGAAAAGCAGGGAATCAGCGTCGAGGAATAGCGGGATATATATGGATACGAGTTATTACAACCGCTTTGGTGCCGAGGAACTTACGCGCCGCTTGTCGAGCGAGACCTTGTTGGCGCAGGGTCCCATGGGCAGTGTTCTGTTGAGTGAGTACGATGCCGCCGACATTCCACCGGCGTTTTGGAATCTGGCAGAGCCGCAGACCGTTTCTCGTATCCATCGCTTGTATGTCGCCGCCGGCGCGCAGGTGCTCATTACCAACACCTTTCAGGCATCGAGCTATGCCCTCAAGCACGACCAGATTGCGCCGTCCGTGGCGGAGGTCAATCGCGGGGCTGTCGACGATGCCCGCCAGGCGCACCCTCAGCTGCTGCTGGGCTCGATGGGCCCGATCGGTATTGAGTGGTTTGCCGAGGACTCTGCCGAGTATCGTGAAATCCGAGGCATTGCGCGCGAACAGGCGCACGCCTTGCTCAATGCTGGTGTTGACGGTCTGCTGATCGAGACGGTGACGTCTATCCGTAATTTGCAGCCCATGCTTGCCGGCGCCCGAGATGCCGCCGATGGCATGCCTGTTCTGGTGAGTTTTGTCGTTGACGATAAAGGCGACCTGTTGGGCGATGGCCTCAACATCGAGGCAGCCGTTTTGTACGCCGAAAAACACGGCGCAAACTCGGTTGGTGTTAATTGCTGTTCGCTTGCGGCCGCGAACGCGGCGGTGCCCAGGATGGTTGCATCGGCGACTACTCCCGTCACGGTGCGTCCCAACGTGGGCGACCCGGTCCAGACTCAGGATGGCCCCGTATGGCACGAGAATCCCGAAGCTTTCGCGCGCGCATGCATCGAATGGAGACATGCCGGTGCCGCAATGGTGGGCAGTTGCTGTGGAACCACGGCAATCACTACGGCCGCGATGGCCGAGGCGCTCGATATATAAAGGGCAAAACCGCTCCATACGGGGCGGTTTTTTTTATTGCTTGCATGTCCTCGGCAGCATTTGCCCAAATGGTGAATGCTGGTGCCGGCAGGTTGCCGAGTGCATGTTGCGGGTATACCCCATGCGTACCATGATCCAAACACTGTGAGGTGTCTGCGCGTGTGCGCGATAATTCATTTTGGAACTGACGGTTGGCGCGCTCGCGTCGATGAGGACTTCACTGCCGATAACGTTGCCCGTATCGCCGATGCCGTCGGCGAGTTGTGGCAAAAGACCAATCCGGGCAAAACGGTATATATAGGGTTCGACACCCGGCCCCTGGCGCGCGAGTTCGCTGAGCTTGCGGCGGGCGCGCTAGCAGCGCACGGGCTAGACGCCGTGCTCGCTTCGCGGCCTGTCCCGACCCCTGCCCTTACGTGGGCGGCGGCTTATGACGGTGAGGCGTGCGGCGCGCTCATGGTGACGGGGTCCCATCATCCGCAGGGTTATCTGTGCCTCAAGATTCGCATGGGTGACGGCTCGACCGCCAACCAGGATGTCATCGAAGAGCTCGAAGAGACTATGGCTCCCGAGCCAATGGGGATCGAGGGGCAATATCGCACCGCGGATATCATTCCTGACTATATGCAGGCGGTGGCATCGTTTGTCGATGCCGAAGCCATCCGCGCCGCGCACTTGCGCGTGGTTGTCGATCCCATGGGCGGCGCAGCCCAGGGCTATCTAGCCGACTTGCTGCGCGAGCTTGGCGTTGAGGTGCACGAGATTCACGCCGGGCAGGTGTCTGATCAAGAAGATATCTGCCCCGACCCCGTTGAGCCTTGGGTGGACACTTGCGAGCGCACGGTTATCGAGGACGGAGCTTGCGCTGGCCTGGTGACCGACGGCGACGCCGACCGTATCGGCGCGGTTGACGAGCGCGGCAGATATATACATCCGCATCAGATCATGGCGCTCGTTTTGGGCGACTTGGTTCAATTTCGCAATTTGGAGGGGCGCGTCGTCGTCAATCTTTCATGCTCGACGCTCGTGCGTCGCATTGCCGAGGCGCTTGGCTGCCGCGTGACCGTCAAACCAGTCGGTTTCAAATATATAGCGGCGGAGATGAAGAAGGGCGGCGTCCTCATGGGCGGCGAAGAAGCCGGTGGTATCGGCATCGCCGCGCATATGCCCGAGCGTGATGGAATCCTCGCCTGTCTGATTCTGTGTGAGCTTATGGCAAAGACGGACGCGCCTTTGGGCGTTCTGGTCGACCAACTCGAGGACAGTTTTGGTAAGACGAGTTACGGTCGACGCGATTTGCGCCTTGAGGCCGAAGATGCCGAAACGTTACGAACCCTGCTGCCGGGCGTAAACCCCAAGTCGATTTGTGGCAAGGTGCCGCAAAACGTTAGTCATATGGACGGCTTGCGTCTGTCATTCGAGGATGACACGTGGCTGCTGGTCCGTCCTAGCGGGACCGAACCAGTGGTGCGCGTCTACGCCGAGGGGTTCTCGGTGGAAGAACGTGATGAGTTGCTCGATGCTGGCTGTGCTTTAGCTAGGGGGACGTATCCGCTTTAACCATGAGGCTGCCTTATATAAAGAGATGCTCGGCGAGCGGTAGGTAACGGCTGGCAAACGTTAGTCGGAGCAGAAGATGTGTAGGAAATGTGTACGCCCAGATTCCCGCCCCCGGCGCCCCTCCGGTCTGGCAATATATCTCCTTGCCGCGCGGCCCGGTGCAACCGGGAACCAGCGCAGGCGTGCACCTTGAGAACCGGATACTGCGAGGATGGAC
>CAJLLB010000136.1 GCA_905207425.1 uncultured Collinsella sp. | reverse complement strand
CCACTTAATGTGGCCTCCGTCGTGAGCAGGACTGTAGAGCAGGAAACCTAAGCCGGTGTCCCCGCTCTCCCGGGGCCGAACGCCCTAGTTGTTGAGCATGCGGTCGAAGCTTCCCGAGTCGCCATCCCGATAGTCGGCGGTCATCAGAATCTCCTGCGGAATGCGCCCGCCCTCGCGCAGCACGTTGCGGAACTGCACGCGCGTAACCATGGGCAGATCCTTGATCGTCGCTGCCAGGTTCTGCGGCACACCCTGGTTGGCAGCCGCGGGCTCGCACTCTCCGCCGGCCTTCACGCGACGCTTATGCTCGGCGAGCATGGCGCGGTACATGCCGGCATGCAGGCGAATCTCAACCACATTGGCATTGCGAGCCTGCTCGACGATGCGCGCGCCCTCGCGATCGATATCGCCTACGTAGTAGACGTAGTTAAAGCGATAGCCAATCTCGGCCAGATAATCGTCCAAGGCATGCGAGACGCTCGCCTTGCATCCGCCGCCAAAAATCACGCCGCCCACCTTGATGCCAAAGAGCTTGGCGTGCTTGCGGCCACGCAGCAGCTTGACGATCTCGTCGTAGGTGTCCAGGTTCTCGACCATAATGAACGGCTTGTCGGCGCCCAGCGTAAAGAAGCCCGTAAAATGCACGGGGCGATTGGGGGCGACCTTGATCGCCTGCATGCTGATGCCCTTTTCGGTCATACGCCTGATCAGGCGCTCACCGTGCTTGCCGTCAAAAGCCTTCTCGTCGTTAAAGATCTGGTAGGCACGCTGACGGCGCGAGGCAACCGGCGTATCGGCACCTCGGTTCTGCTCGATCCAAGCCTGGATGATTGCGATTTCCTCGGCAATCTTGCGGTTGGACATCTCGTTGTGCTGAGTGCGCTGCGGAGCCTTTTTGCCGTCCTTGCCCTCGACCTTTACGATCTGTGTCTGCTGCTCCTTGATCTTGGAGAGCGCCATAGGCGTGGGGACAACCTTGAACAGCTGCCTGCCTAAAACGCGGGCAAGGGCAAGCGCCGAGACCTCGCCGTGGGCGGCCGACTCGGGCTGCTGGGCAGCAGTATCTACTGCGGCAGACTCCGGCTTCTTCTGAGACTTGCGCTTAGAATCGCCTTGGGGATTGCGCTCGCGCTTCGGCATAGACGCCTGCTTCTGCGGACGATCGGACTTGCTCTCCTTCGCTGACTGGCGCTTAGGCTGCCCCGAAGAAACCTCGGCCTTCGCATCCTCGTTCTGCGGCGTGGTCTTCTCGGTTGCAGTCTCGGCATGGGAACTGCGGCCCCCACGATGGCGACGGCGGCGAGGCTTGCTCGACGCGCCCTGCTCCGTCTGCTCATCAGTAGGCTGCTGGCCCTTGGCCTCGGCATCAACCTCAAGCTGCGGCTCAACAGGCTTTTGCTCGCGAGCCACCGGCTCAACGGCCTTCTCGTCCTTCTCGCCCTGAGTGGTCGAAGCCGGTTCGCTCTTCTCCTGACGCCTTACGGGATACGCGCGCCCCTCAAAACCACGTCCGGGACGGCATGAACCCGGAGCCTTCTTGGCCGGTTCATCGGACGCGTCAGCAGCCTCGACGGAATCCTGGACCTCGCATGCGGCACCTCGCTGCTCGGCCTTAAAGTGGGCACCGCGGCGACGCTTGGGCTCCTGGATCTCAGCATGCTCTTGAGCGAGAGTCGGCTCCTGCATCCCGACGGGCTTTTCCTCGACGGCCTCAGCATCCGTCTCACCCTTTTGAGCAACGGCGCGACGGAAGCGCTCCTGCTGGGCGCGGCGCTGCGCATCGCGCTTGCCACCCCCGCCAAAACCGCCGCGTCCTGCCTTGGCCGTAAAGGCACGCACGACGTTCTCATCGAGCAACTCATCGGTATCGACATGCTCACGCGGAGCAGCTTCTTCCACAGCAGGCACGTCAGCGGAATCCTCGACGACAAAACCCTCGACGGACTCGGCAGGCTGCTCTTGGGCATCGCGGATCTCGGCATTGATGGTATAGAACGCCGGGCGCCCGTTAATGCCGCTACCCTCGATCTTGGTCACGATCTTTGCCGCGATAAGCTCATCGCGCATCGCCTTGGTGTCGCACTCCTTATCGACGGAGCGGAAAATCTGCGCCAGCGCACTCGACTTAATCTTGAGCGCCTTGCGGCAGAGCAGGTCGTAGGCAACCAGCTTGGCGCGCTCGGCAGAAAGCGACGTCTGGCTGCTCAGGCGCTCAGCCAAAGCATCGACATTGTTTTGATTATCGGAATATACCGTCTTGGCCACGGGGCCCCTTTCATATGTACACATATACGTCTATATGGTACAACGCACGCCCTTATCCACGCAAAACATCTGCGAGAACACTCGAGCGTCACCCGCTTTCGCATGAAAAAAAGACCGAGTCCGCGTCGTTGCGGACCCGGTCTTTCCGAGTCATATGGATGAGAGATTCAACCCGTCCGACCGACTAGGCCTTGACGGCCTCGGCGTCGGCAGGAGCCTCGGCGGCAGCGGCGCGACCGTACTCGGCCTTGCCCATATCGGACCACTCGGGCTCCTCATCAGGCATGGAGCCAGCCTCCTTGCCGAAGAACTCCTTGAGGCAGTTGACGGCGACGATGAGGCCCAGGACCATCAGCAGGACGGCAAAGACGAGCTGCAGGCCCTTGGTGGCGGCGACGGAGACGGCGGCCGTGGTGGCGGTAGCCGGGATGGTACCGAAGAAACCGTAGGCCTGGACGGCGGTCATGCAGCCCATGGCGCTCTGGACCAGCGAGGTGAAGGTGCAGCAGAGCAGGAAGACGACGGGCACGTAGAGCATCCAACCCTTGCGGCCGGTGCACTTGCAGAACACGGCGAGGGTGATCATGGTCATGCCGCCGAGCAGCTGGTTGGAAGCACCAAAGAGCGGCCAGATGTTGGCATAGCCACCAAAAGCGAGGGCGAGACCGGGAAGCAGGGTGACGACCGTGGCGAACCAGGGGTTGCCGAGGACCTTCATGTAGCCGGCCTTGGACTCGATGGCCAGGGCGTCGTTGGTCTGGGCAAAGAACTCGGAGAACGAGGTGCGGGCGATGCGGGCGACGGCGTCGAGCGAGGTCAGGGCCAGAGCGGAAACATTCATGGTCATGAAGACGGTAGCGAGCGTGCCGTCAACACCGAAGGCCTGCATACCGCGGGAGATGCCAGCGGCGAAGATCTGGAACGGGGTGGAAGCGACACCGGCGTTGAGGGCGCCGGTACCGGCGGTGTTCATATCGGAGAACATGATGCCGGCAACGATGATGGCAAGGATGCCGACGAAGGACTCGACGATCATTGCGCCGTAACCGACCTTGACGGCGTCCTGCTCCTTCTCGACCTGCTTGGAAGAGGTGCCGGAAGAAACGAGGCTGTGGAAACCGGAGAGAGCACCGCAAGCGACGGAGACGAACAGGACCGGGAACATCATGCCGGAGGCAGTGGAGAAGCCGGTGAAGACCGGAGCGGTGATAGTGGCCTGACCGTTGACGCCCAGGACGACGATGCCGAGGACAGCGCAGACGATCATGACGATCATCATGATGGAAGTGAGGTAGTCACGCGGGGTCTTGAGCATCTGGATGGGCATAGCGCCAGCGAAGACCAGGTAGACCATGACGACGGCGAACCACTGGAACTTATCCAGGTAGACCGGGAACTGCATTCCGACGGCGAACATGAGAACCATGAGGACAACGCCGGTGACGAACTCGGCAGCGCCGGTGAGGTTGAACTTCTTCTGGGCCCAACCAAAGGCGATAGCGACGAAGGTGAACAGGATGGAAATGGTACCAGCGCAGCCGGCGGCATAGGACTTGGTGAAGTCGATGGCACCGGTAGCAGCACCAGAAGCGTCAACGGCCGGGGTGAACATGAACGTCTTGCAGACCATGTCGGTGAAGGCGGCGATGACGATGATGCAGAACAGCCAGCAGAACAGCAGGAACAGGCGACGGCCGGTCTTGCCGATGTACTTCTCGATGAGCTGAGCGAGCGACTTGCCGTTGTTCTTCATCGAAGCGTACAGGGCACCAAAGTCGTGGACGGCGCCAAAGAAGATGCCGCCGACGAGGACCCAGAGCACGACGGGCAGCCAGCCAAAGGCCATGGCGACGATCGTACCCGTGACAGGACCAGCACCGCAGATCGAGCTGAACTGGTGCGAAAACGCGGTGAAGGCGGAGACGGGCGAGAAGCTGTTGCCGTCCTTCATGCGCTTGGCCGGCGTGAGGGCCTCTTTGTCAACGCCCCACTTGTTGGCCAGCCAGCGGCCGTAGCCCAGATAGCCGCAGGCGAGCACCGCCGCGGCCACAACCATGAGCAAAACTCCGTTCATTACATTTCCTCCTCTAAAAAGAACTTCCTAGACATAAAAAATGAGGGCCGTCGGTTGCGCTCGACGGCCCTCATCTTCATCAGCCGCCCGTTATCGTACGGGCTAGCTGTATGTGCTAACCCGCATCAGATAATTACTACGCTGATAATGTTTAGCTGATGCGTGAACATGTCTAAGAAATCCTCTTCAATCATGATGTGAACGATCCGTGCGTGTTCACATCCCCCAGTGGTTGAAAAGGAGTATGAAACTTTAGTTACCTAAAGTCAACGCAAATATGTAATGAATTTTCAACTTTTTTTGAATTTCTCGGTATAAAACGCCACTGACCTCGGACTTTACCCCACGACAGTTTTTGCATGAGAGATGCCCCTGAGAGCCGCGGGAGCCGGGCGGCGCATATGAACTTTCCTGCTCTACAGTCCTGCGCAAGACGGAAAGCACATTAAGTGCTTTCCTTTG
>CAJLLB010000135.1 GCA_905207425.1 uncultured Collinsella sp. | reverse complement strand
GGGCACCGACGTCACCGAGTTCAAGCAGCCCTGGGGCAAGGCCTACTTCGCGCCGATCTACGACTTCGGCAGCAAGGAGATCGTCGCTTGGTCCACGTCGCTGCACCCCGACATGGCCCAGCAGCATGAGCTGCTCGACGAGTTCATATCCAGGAAGCCCGAGGGTGCCAGCCCGATACTGCACTCCGATATGGGCTGGCAATACCAGCGGGCCGGGTGGTGCAGCAGGCTGGAGAAGGCCGGCGTGGTGCAGAGCATGTCCCGGAAGGGCAACTGCATCGACAACGGGGCGACCGAGCAGGTGTTCGGCCACATGAAGGACGAGCTCTTCAGGGGGAGGGAATGGCTCTGCTTCGAAGACTTCAAGAGAGACCTCGACGAATACGTCGTCCACTGGAACACGAGAAGGAGGCAGGTTAAACTAAAGGGACTGACCCCGGAGGAGTTCCGGAATCAGTCCCTATGTGCGGCGTAGGCCGCTAATTAGCCCGTCCAAGAATTGGGATGCAGTTCAATACGAGCTCGGGGCTCTTTTCGTCTAGATTGGGGACGCATGGCCGGACGAAAACAATTTGCGTCTGGTAATAAGCGTACGAAAGCGCAATTTACGTCTTAATTCCGTACGCAAATCAAGACGAAAATCGTTTACGTCTGCTTTAAATCCGTACGAAAACGGTTTTCGTCTTGCAGGGCAGTTGCCGTTTCTACAGTTCAACTTCCAGTTCGGCTTTGTGCTCGTAGAGGTAGTCGCGCATGTAGGGGATGGCAAATGAGACCTTGCCGTACGAGGGAGCCTCGATAATCGATTCTCTTAACAGGCGGCTGCGGACGGAACTCACCTGTTGAGGCGTTTTGTTTAGGGCATCGGCAACCATGCTGGTCGAGCTCGTCTGCCCCAAAGATGCCATGCTCAGCAGATAAGCGATGCACGTGGGCGGAATGCGCTGCAGCGCGGGCTCAATCACCATGGCGCAGAAGCGTTCGCGTGCCGTTGTAATGCCACGCTCGGCTTCTTCTTCTCCAATAATCGCTGTATGTGCGCGTCTCGCCAACTGCCATGCGTAGTATCCAACGAGTTGGATCATGAAAGGATAGCCTTGCGTTGCCTCGGCAAGTTGGCCGGCAATACCTGGCTGCAACTCCATGCCAGACGCTTCAATGGTTTCCTCGAGGGAGTACGACACTTCGGTTACTGCCACAGCCTTCAGATCAAAGGGGAGGGCACGGCGCAAAAACGTAAGTGTCTTTCCGTTGATGATGCTTTCAATCATCGAAGGCAGCCCAGCAAAAACAAAGGCGATATCAAGGTCTTCGCCGATAACCTGCTGAATCGCAATGGAGAGCGTTCGGACCTCATCGAGCTCTGCGTCTTGAACCTCGTCGAGAGTGATGAGCAGGCCATTTCCATTCTTGGTTATTGTCTGTCTCATGGCGTCGCGTAGCGATGGGCCGATTCGCTCAATATCTATGCTGCCGATGGATATGCCAGCTACGGTGGGCTCAAATCTGGCGTGTTTGGCCTGGAATTTGGGCTGCAGCTGTTCGAGAATGCGCTGGCAAAGTCCCTCGGTTGCGACCTCTTTTATGACCGTCCAGCCACGGCTTTGCGCCAAACGTGAGCACTCGTCAAGGAGGACCGTCTTGCCCGTTCCACGGACGCCGGCTATGCGCATTAGGCGCCCAGGGGCACCAGGCCCGTTGGTGAGGCCTTCACTGAATTCTTCAAGTACATCTTCGCGGCCGATAATCGTGGGAGGTGTTTTACCTGCTGTGGGCTTAAAAGGGTTTGTTTGCATGTGAGCCACCTTTGCTCAAGATATAGCAAGATATAGCAAAGTATAGCAAGATATAGCAAAGTATAGTGAGATATAGCAACGTATAGCGCTGTTTGCGGGTTCTTACGGTGGTGCTATTTCCCGAATGCCGCGCGCACAAAGCGCTGGGCGAACAGCTTATTAGCGATGTTGATGACATGGTCCAAGAACAGCGCCGAGATGGCGGTGGTCACGCCAAAGCCGCCTAGGTTGTGCATGAGCGCGAGCGACAGAACGAGAGACACGGCGACATGCGAGCAGTCGAACACGACTTTTACGTCGCCAAAGCGGCGTTTAATCTTTTCGGCAATGACCTGCACCAGGCCGTCGGGCGCGTTGGGGACAACGCCCATGTTGACGACGAGACTTACGCCAAATGCAGTGACAGCGAGGGAGAGCAGCATGGTCTCAACCTGTATGGGGAGTGCTGCGGGATGCAGCGGGTTGACCGCCATGAAGAAGTCGGTGAAGCCGCCGATGAGCGTTGAGAAGCACAGCTCGAGTAGGATGCGCGGCTGGAACTCGCGTCGCAAGATAGTGAATTGTGCCACGATGTAGGCGACATAGGTAGCAGTGATCCAAAAGCCGAGCGTCTTGCCCGTGAGCATGGATAGGGTTGTGGCAAAGCACGTGAGCGTGGCGACGCCCAGGCCGGATGCCGTCTGGAGACTCATGCCGAGTGCCAGTACTGCAACGCCCGCCAGATACATCAGCATCCTGATGACGGTATGGAACCAATCGATCTTCTCGCCATTCATGATGATGAGCGGTCGCATGTTGCTACCCGTTCTTTCGGTTGTGTGAAAAAACTGACCCGGACCGGCAAAAGAGGATTATCGGAGGCACTGCTGTTAAAGCAGAAAAGCCGGCCCCACGGTCAGTTGTCTAGGAAGTGTCTCGCTGTGCCGGAATGGGACTGAAGAGCCAGCGAGACGGGGGGGGGAAAGCAAATGACATTGCGTGGGCAATAGGATGCCAAGATGGTAGGGTGCGTCTTAGCATCCTATTGCTCACGCTCGACGAAATCGGTTTCGTTTGAGTCTTAGTATACGCACGGGATTCTATTTGCAAAGAGAAAAACAATAAAAAGTGAACGTTCATCTAATCGTAACAACTCGTTGGCTGTATCATGGCGGTAGTCGATACGAAACCGATTTCGTATCGACTACGCATGCGTTGTATCTGTCCATTATCTGGTGGTGTAAACGAGGGGTTACACCTGCCGCAAAAGCGGCATTCATCATTGTCCAGATTGAAAGGATCACCATGGAACAGCATACCGATTGCTCGTACTGCATGTGCGGGACCGACAACACGCTCGTCGATGCCTTTGGCATCCCCATGCTTGACCTGCCTGCCAGCAAGCTCATCTTGTTTAAGGAGCAGAGTCATAAGGGCCGCGTAATCGTGGCCTCCAAGCAGCACGTCGATGACATCTCCTGCATGTCCGAGGAAGACGCCGCCGCCTTTATGGCCGATGTCCGCCACGTCGCGGCAGCGCTGCACAAGGCGTTCAATCCCGACAAGATTAACTTTGGTGCCTACGGCGACACCATGCATCACCTGCACGTGCATATCGTCCCCAAGTACAAGGACGACCCGTTTGAGTTTGGCGACGTGTTTGCCATGAACCCCGGTCGCGTCACGCTCGAGTCGGCTCAGTACGACGAGATCGCCCAGGCAATTGTCGCCAACCTGTAAGCGAGTAAAAGCTGCTATTTCGAATAGAAGCACTTGGCTTCATTGCCAGTTAAAGGGAGCTTATCTATGAATGCAGGAGTTGTTTCACTCCTTTGGGTGCTGGTGGGCGTAGTCCTGCTGGTCGCCATGATCGTTAAGTTTAAAATCAACAGCATCATTGCGCTTATTCTTTCCGCCATTTTTATCGCCCTTGCCGACGGCATCTCTGTGGGCGACCTTGTCACCACCATGGAAGATGGACTGGGCGGAACGCTTAAGTCGCTTGCGCTGATCATTATCTTTGGCGCAGCCATCGGAAAACTGATGACCGATTCGGGTGCCTCGCAGCAGATTGCCGACACTATCGTTGACAAGCTCGGTATTAAGCTGCTGCCTGTTGCGCTTCTGATCATCGGCGTTATCTTTGGTATGAGCATGTTCTACGAGGTGGCGTTCCTTATCGTTACGCCGCTCGTTATCAGCATCGCCAAAGAGGCCGACATCCCCTATATGCGCCTGATTATCCCGGCTGTTTCTGGTACCACGATGGGCCATTCTCTTTTTCCGCCGCAGCCTGGTCCTATGGCGCTGGTGAGTGCCTTTGGTGCCGAGGTTCCGCCGGTCTACATCTTTGGTCTGATCGTCACGATTCCGACACTTATCTGCTCTGGTCTTTTGCTGTGCCATTTCATCCCCGGTCTCGATGACATGCCGCTTGGCAATGTTATGAAGCCGGCGGAGCGCAGGCCCGCGGACGAGCTTCCGCCGTTCTGGCTTTCCATTCTGGTGCCGCTGTTCCCGGCAATCATCATGATTGGGGCTTCGATTATCAAGAACACGGTGGGCGAGGGTTGCTTTGCATACGATCTTGCCAGCTGCATCGGTAGCGCAGATATCACTATGCTCATCACGATGATTCTTGCCATGGTTGCGTATGGTTATACGCGCGGCATGGATGGCGGAGAGATCTCTAGCTCTATGTCCGATGCTATCAAGGGCGTCGCGAACGTGCTGCTCGTTATCGGTGCCGGCGGCATCATGAAGCAGGTCATCATTACTTCTGGCGTTGGCGCGACGCTTGCCGACATGGTGAGCCTCATGCCGGTGTCGCCGCTGATTTTGGCTTGGGTGATCACGGTGGTCCTGCGCCTGCTCACCGGCCAGGGTACCGTCTCGGCCATCACCGCCGCCGGCGTCGTGGCACCTATGGTTACGCAGTTTGGCATCAACCCGGTGCTTGCAGTACTGGTCTGCGCCTGCGCATCCAATACCATCACGCCTATGTACGACGGCGGCTCCCTGCTGTTCCAGCAGTCG
>CAJLLB010000134.1 GCA_905207425.1 uncultured Collinsella sp. | reverse complement strand
TTCATCGACCCAGGCGCGTTTTCCCTAGGGGGAACACACTTAGGCTGTCTCTAGTCGTGATTTCCCTAGGGAGAACACGTTCAGACGCACCTAGCCGTGTTTTCCTTAGGGGAATCACGGCAGATTTGTTTTTATCCACGTTGGCCCTTAAGGGAATCACGCTTGCTGGTAGGGACGATCCGTCTGGCACGCCTGCCTGAGCGACCGCATCGCCTCTACCAGTACGAAACCGGCGATGGCAACCGTGACCGCCACGTCGAGCGGCGTGTTCACAAACCACAGCAGGCCCATGAGGTACGACCCGGCGTTAAAGGCAAAGTGCAGCAGGATCGTGTAGCGGAGCTTTCCAGTGGTCACGAGCACCCAGCCAAAGACCAGACCGGCGGCGCCGGCGTAGCAGCCCTGCACCCAGTTCATATGCATAAAGCCAAAGACCGCCGCCTGCAGCACAATCGCCGCGGCGACGCCCCAGGTACTCGGGGCCGCCCAGGGCACCATGGCGACGTCTTGCGCCCGTGCGCGACGCCGGCGTTTCCAGAGCGGACGGCACTGCGGGTTAAATGCTCGGAGCGAAAACTCAAAAATGATACCGCGCACCAGCAGTTCCTCGCAAAACGGAGCGCCGAGCACCGTGGTCAGGACGGCCAGATAGCTCGTGTCGCCCATGCCCGTCTCCTCGACAAGTTCGCTGTAATCGGCCGCCGCCTCGGGTAACAGCGACAGCACAGCGTCGGTCACGTAGCCAACGACCACCTGCAGGGCAAGGCCGATCACGATAACGCAGGCGATGCGTTTCCACGCCCCACGCGCTCCCCCGCCAAGCGGGCGCTCGCCCTGCCAGCGCGCCATAAACGAGCGCGGCCACAAATAACGCCACCACAGCAGCGCCATCAAAAACGACGCCGTCTGAGCGGCAGCCTGGAACCATTGGATATCGAGATTGTCGATCGGATAGCCCGTCAGCACCGATACGGCATCGAGAACTGAAAACAGAACCACGCTCAGGGCTATATCGGCAGCGACAACGCCAAAACAGGCAAGCGCCCAAATCATCGCATTGAGCATGCCAACCTCCTCAAAACCGTTCCCTAGTTCTACCACAACTCGGCAGAGAGCTGATCCCATGGGGACGGAGGAAAACGGATCACTTATTGATGAGAATCGGGCGCAGTGCCAAAGGCCCCGCTGGGCGAAATGTCGAACGGAAAGGTGCCGCAGCGATTGAACGCGGCGATAAACATGCGGATGGCGTTGGACGGCGTGGTTCCTACGAGTTGGGTTGCCGCCGCGAAGGCCGCCTTTTCCTCGGGCAAGACCTTCGCGACAACCGGGGTCATGTGTTCTGCCATGGCGCTTCCTTTTTGAAACGACGGTGGTGTGGATAGATGCGGGCCACGCGGCTGGGCGACGGGCTGTGAAGGCAACCCGATTGGCCCGCATCTGGAGTTTGTTTCTACGGCGTTGGTATTACTTGGTATTCCAAAGTATTACCCCGCAGATAGAATACCATACCCGACCCCATGGGGACGGAGAAAAACGGATCATTTTGTTGCTGAGTAAGTATTTAGAGCGTGATGATGCCCGAGATATTGAGGGCCCGAGCGTCGACGGCATCGTGCGTGGCAAGCAACAGCATGCGACCGTCGAGCAAGTCGAGCACGACCTCGGCACATGCGTCGCGCGCAGCGGTATCTAGACCGGTAAAGGGCTCGTCCAGAATCACCGCGTCGCCTGGGCACAGCAGGGCTCGGGCAATCTCGACGCGACGGCGCTGCCCGCCCGAAAGCTCGGCCACACGAGCATGTACATCGACCCCCGGCACCAGCAGGCGCAACAGGGCTGCGGCACCCGAGGCGTCCACGCGCGCGTCGGCGCACAGCAGCACGTTATCCAAAGCCGAGGCGCCCTCTACCAGGCGCACATCCTGAAACACCATGGAGCCCGGTCCGCCCTCCCCCGCCGCCAGCGCAAGCAGCGTCGACTTGCCCACGCCCGAAGCGCCCATCACGCAGGCGCGCCCACCGGCGGGCACACGAAGCACCAGCCCGTCGAGCGCCGCCGCCCAGGGCGCACGATCGCCCACAGCAAGCGCAAGCTCCGCCGCAGCGCCGGCGCCAGCAGGGCCGCCCGCACGCCCATGCGCCCGCACGGCAACACGCCATGCCACGGCCCCCGAAGCCCGCAGCAACCACACCAGCACGCGCTCACACGCCCACGAGGCGGCAACGACCAGCACGGTCCACGCCAGCAGGGCCGCCGTCTCGGTCAAAAGCTTCGCCTGATAGATGCGTTCGCCCACGGTACCCGTCGCCATGCCGATGAGCTCCGCCGCCACACCGGCCTTCCAGCTCATGCCAATCACGGCGCGGGCGCACGAAAGCACAAACGGCAGGACTTCGCGCCAGGTGTGGGCACAAAACAGTCGCCAGCCCCGCACGCCATGCAGGCGAAACATCTGCTCCAGCGGTTTATCCGCTTGCGCCAAGCCCTCAACCAGTGAGAAATATACACCCGGCAGCGCCATCAAAAAGACCGCCGCAATGCTCACACGCGCCGACCCCAGCCAAATGAGCAGCAGAACCACCACGCAGGCAACCGGCGTCGCCTTAACAAACGAAAGCGCCGGCGCCACCAGGCGTGCAAATGCCCGCGAGCGCGACGAAATTCCGGCCAACAAACCACCGCACACCGTGGCAAGCGCCAAACCGCCCAGAATCCGCGCACCCGAGCCCGCCAGAATCGTCCACGTGCTGGCATCGCACACCAGCCGAAGCAACGCCACCACAACAGCGCCCGGCCCCGGCAAAATCAACGGCTGCGCCACCAGCGCAGCCGCGAAGACCCACACGGCAAGCCAAAAGGCGGCGACGGCACCACCTGCCGCCACCGCCTTCATACGCTCTGTCATTTGTCGAGCAAACGCACGCACGGGCTACTCCATATAGTAGAAATCGTCAGCCGGGAGCTTGCCGCCCACGGCGCTCGCGTCCGCATCGGCCAGCACCTGCAGGTACCCACCGAGCGCCGCCTTCATATCCTTCCCCGTCTGGCACACAAGCATGCACCCGGGAATCGCCTTTTCGGCAATCGCGGCGTTATCCACGATACCCGCATCGACCACGGCCTGCGCCCAGTCTGCCGGCGCCGCATTGACGGCCTTCACGCTCGCCTCATGGCAGCGCAAGAATTCCGCCACGGCCTCGGGATGCTCCTCGGCAAAGGCACGGCGCACCACGGTCACGCCCGTCAGCAGGCACGAACCCGTGTCACCCGCCAGCTTATCCCACACATCGGTCAGACTTACCGGCGCCGACAGCTTGCCTTCGCTCTTTGCGATGGCAGCGGTCTTGAACGGCTCCGGCAGCACACCCACGGCGGACGGGTCGGCAAGCAGCGCCGACAGCACCTCGGTGGGCTCGCTCTTAAACTCGAGCGTCACCTGGCCGGTCAGGTCCGCGCGCTCCAGCAGGTAGTTCATGACGTACTCTGGCGTGGTGCCCTTGCCCGTCATGTAGACGGTATGGCCCGCCAAATCGCCAAACGAGGCCACACTCGCGTCGCCCGTCACCACGTTCAGCACGCCCAGCGTGTTGATGTCGATGACCTGCACCGCACCCTCGGTCTTGTTGTAGAGCATGCTCGCCACGTTGGCGGGCACCAGGGCAATGTCGACATCGCCCTGAATCACCTTGGGCACGATCTCGTCGGCGGCAGTGTTGATCGCAAAGTCGAACTCGTTGTCCGTGGCACCGTCGGCAGCCTGGTCCATAAACTGCACCAGGCCAATCGAGGTCGGACCCTTGAGCGACGCGACGTGCACCTCAACCGGCTCGACAGCAGAACCGCCCGCAGCAGACCCGGCACCGGTAGCTCCGCCGCCACAGCCCGCGAGCGCAAGCGACAGGGAGCCCGCGGCGAGCACCGAGGCAAACCCCCGGCGCGACAGCTCAACATCAAACGCGCGCATCGTTAGCACTTCCCCTCGTTAGGCATCGACCAGGCGTGATGGTCGGTATGCAGCAACTCCTCGGCCAGCGGCGAAAGCGGCGCACCCAAGAACTCGCTGTAGCACGCCTGAACATCGGGATTCTCGTGCGAGAAGCGAATGTCCGCAGCGGCATCCAGGCCCCAGAGCACCTGGCCACGCTCGGCTGCCAGCTCGCAGCCGTCGTGGATGGGCTGACCGCCGCCACCGACGCAGCCGCCCGGGCACGCCATGACCTCAACGAAATCATAGCTCACGCGGCCGTCGCGAATCGCGTCGAGCAGACGGGCGGCGTTGCCCAGCCCGTGCGCCACGGCGACGCGCACCTTGGTACCGTCGATATCGGCCACGGCCTCCTTCCAGCCCTCGAGTCCGCGCACGTCAGTGAAGAAGTCGGCATCCGGGTTCTTGCCCGTCACCAGGTAATATGCCGAGCGCACGGCGGCCTCCATCACGCCGCCCGTGGCACCAAAGATCACACCCGCGCCCGTGCCAAAGCCCAACGGCGTATCGAGCGGCTCCTCGACCAGCGTGTCCACGCTCACGTGGCTCGCGCGGATCATGCGCACCATCTCGCGCACCGTCAGCGCAACGTCCACGTCGGGCGCGCCGCCCTCGCCCATCATGCTCGGCAGCGCACACTCGGCCTTCTTGGCCGTGCACGGCATAACGGACACCACGAACAGACGCTCGGGCTCCGCGCCCAGCACCTTGGCGTAGTAGGTCTTGGCGATAGCGCCGAACATCTGCTGCGGCGACTTTGACGTGGACAGGCTGTCGACAAACTCGGGGTAACGTGCCTTCACAAAGCGCACCCAGCCCGGGCAGCAGCTCGTAAACATGGGCCAGCC
>CAJLLB010000133.1 GCA_905207425.1 uncultured Collinsella sp. | reverse complement strand
GGCCGCGCCAAGGAGGCCGGCTTCGACGGCATCGAGCTGCACTGCGCCCACGGCTACTTGCTGGCCGAGTTCCTCTCCCCCGCCATCAACCGTCGCGTCGACCAATACGGCGGCTGTTTTGCGAACCGCGTGCGCATCGTGGACGAGATCATCGTTTCTATGCGCGAGCGCGTGGGGGAGGACTTCCCCATCATCGTCCGCGTCTCCAGCGATGATCTCGTTCCCGGCGGCCGCACCATCGCCGAGACCCTGCAGCTATGCCGCCACCTGGAGGAGGTCGGCTTCGACGCCATCAACTGCTCAAACGGCATGTACGCCAGCAAGCCCACCGACCAGGTCATCGCCCCCATGTTCACCCCGCACGCCGTCAACATGGACCGCTGCGCCCTCATCAAGCAGGTCGTGAACATCCCCGTCATCCTCTCCAACCGCGTTAACGACCCTGAGATGGCCGACACCCTGCTCGCCATGGGCACCGCCGACTTCGTCGCCATGGGCCGCGGATCGCTCGCCGACCCCCACATGCCCAACAAGGCAAAGGCTGGCAAGACCTGCACCATCAGGCAGTGCATCGGCTGTCTGCAGGGCTGCGAGTTCCCGCTCTACATCGACTCCGAGGTAACCTGCTTGGTCAACCCCCGCGTCGGTCGTGAGTACGAGGACGCCATGGACAAGGTCGAGACCGCCAAGAAGGTCATGGTCATCGGCGCCGGCCCCGCGGGCCTTCAGGCTGCCGAGGCTGCAGCGAAGCGCGGCCACGACGTCACCGTGTACGAGGCCCAGGATCAGCTGGGCGGTCAGTTCCGCTCCGCAGCCTTCCCCGTCGGCAAGGGTGAGCTGTCCATGTACATCAGCAGCCTGCGCGCCAGCCTCGAGGAGCTCGATGTCAACGTCAACCTTGGCCAGGAGGTAGATGAGGACCTCATCACCGCCAATAAACCCGACGCCATCGTGATCGCCACCGGCGCCAAGCCCCTCACCCCTCCCATCCCCGGCATCGAGAACGCCGTTTTCGCCGAGGACGTCCTGCTTGGCAAGGCGATCGTCAACCCCGGCCCCGTCGTCGTTTGCGGCGGCGGCGAGGTAGGCGCCGAGACGGCCGACTTCATCGCCCAGTACCGCGACGACGTCACCGTGCTCGAGATGCGCGGCGAGCTGTGCCTGGACATGATGCCCATCACCAAGGGCGCGTTCATGGAAATGATGGCCAATTCCGGCGTCAAGTCCCACGTCAACGCAACCGTCAAGTGCATCGAGAGCGGTGTAGAGGTCGATACCGACATCGCAAGTTGGAGCGGCGAAGCGGGCGCCGGTAGCCAGAACGCAACGGGCTTCGCCGTCGTCTATACCGATGCCCAGGGCATCGAGCACAAGCTCCCCGCGGCGACGGTCGTCTCGGCATTCGGCTACAAGGCTTACAACCCGCTCGAGGAGATCGCACGCAAGCACTGCGACAACGTGCAGGTAGTCGGCTGCGCCGTCAAGGCCGGTAACGCCGTCGTCGCCTCGCGCGAGGGTTACGAGGCGGGCCTGGCCATCTAGGGGCCAGATCCATTAACTTAGGTCCCCACTTCCTTACGGGAAGCAAGAACAACAAGGGAGGCAATCGTGCACACGATTGCCTCCCTTTCGTTTTTGGTGTCCGTAACTAACGTATGCACACCACCCGCAAACCTTTACAGCCCGCACTCAACCACCTGCGGCTGACCGGGAATACGGGAATAATTGAGCCGTTATCCCGGGTGGGAATGGGCTCGCTAATCAACCACGACGCTGCCGTTCTGCGTCACCGTCACGGTCATGCCGTCAGCTACGTAGCTCAAAAACTCCTCGCCCAGGCAGTCGATCACCGGCATGGGCGTGGCGTCGCCCAGCCACACGTCTTGCAGGATGGCGCCAGCAGCGGCCAGCGAGTCTATCTCCTCGCTAAACAGCAGGCACGCGGGCTGCCTGTCCATGGCCACGGCGCAGTACAGTACCAGGCCACCGGTGGTCGAACCTATGGTCGCGGGCAGGCACAGTGCCTTGCCGCGCATCTTCTTGCCGTACAGGTCGGGGTTGTTCTGGTCGCCACAGGTCGACTCCTTGTCGCCAAACTGCAACGCTTTCTGAAACGACGCGAGCGTGTTGAGCCCGCCGTAGCTCACGAGTGCCGTCGCGCTTACGGTCCCGGGCACCACCACACGCCCCGTAAACGTCTTTGTCATCATCGCGCTCCCTTCGTGAGGATGTCCAGAATCTCGTCGTCGGTGTAATAGCGCGCGCTCGAATACGTGCGCAGCTTGTTTGAGTTCGTGATCACGGGCATCTTCGCGCTCAGCGGGTTGTTCATATACATGAGCGGGCAGATGCTCGACACCACCACGCCCGCCGCATCCAGCACGCGCGCAGCCGGCGTGGTCGCAAAGCGCTTCGCCACCGCGGGTGCCGCCGTAAACACACACGGCACGCTCACGCGCGTGCGGCCGGCCTCGGCCAGTCCCTGCGCTATGCGCTCGCTCCACTGCTCGAGCTGCTCCATACTCATATGCGGGCACCCCATAAAGCACAGTTTGGGCTTGGCGTCCGCGTTCTTCCACACCACCGGGTAGCTCGCGCGCACGCGCTCAAGCTCGGCGTCGTCGATCACATACACCTGCGCACCCTCGCGCACGAGCGTGCGGCCCTGCTCTCGCGCCTCAGGCGTCAGCCCCTCCACGTGGTACAGGCCCACCGAGCCGTTCGACGCGCACGCCGCACCCATGTCCTTCAGGTACGCCTTCGCGCTGCCATCGAGCTCATCGCCCAGCCACGCGTCCAGCCCTGTGATGTAAGGCACGTCGGCCATCACGCGCATGCCGATGGCCGAACCCAAAAGCTGCGCCTCGGGCCTTCGCTCGCAGCGCACCTCGACCACCCAGTCGGCGCGTCTGCCGTCGTCGGTCAGCAGCCCAAACCGTGGCACGAACCCGCACACCGACCCCATCAAATCGATGATGCCCGAGTTGCGGTTGCATCGCGCGCCCAGCACCGAGTTCGCATACACCACGGCAGACGACTCCGACCAGCTCAGCACATCGCCCATCGCGGGCACGTTGCCCACCTCGTCCATGTAGCACGTGCATGTGAACGCGTCGTCGCCCATCAGCCCCAACTCGCGCAACTGCCCCTCGTAAAAATCCTGCTTGCTGTACATGAAGTGCTTAAAGATGATCTTCTGCAAAAAGCTCGCCGGCACGTTGTCATCCAACGGCCTGGGGTCTACCGAGAAACCCATCTGGCTCACGGCCCCTTCGTCTATGAGCTTGCCCATCAGCTCGTACACCGGCCCCAGCGCCTTGAGCCCAAAGCTCGTCACAAGGTGGTTGTACTTGCTCGTCACGCTCACCATCTCGTCGGCACCGTACAGGTCGCCGTAGCGCACGAGCGTCTCGAGCACCTTCGCCATCGTCTCGCCGCGCTCGCCGGCGAGCATCGCCTCTTGTTCGGCGGTCAGTTTCATAGCTTTCCCCCTTCTTCTTACAGCGTCATCGCCACGTCGTACGCGCGCCAGATCACGCTGCGCAGATTGCCCACGCCGTTGCAGTCGCCCACCAGGCGAACGCCACGGCCCGATCTCGCAAGCGGCGCAGGCGTGTACCCCGTGGCCGTCACCACGGCGTCGGCTTCGATGTCAAACGTCGTACCGTCCGCGTGCCTGCAGCTCACGCGCAGGCCAGCGTCCCCGGTGCGCGCGATGCCGACAAGCGTGGTCTCAGGATGCACAGGCACCTGCTTCCAGGCGAACCACTCGCGCAGGTACGAGCTGTTGGCCAGGCATACGCCCTTCTGCGCCACCAGGTCGTCGGCCATCTCGACAATCTCGACGTCGCGCCCCTCGAGCGCGGCGTCGTAGGCCACCTCACAGCCGGTCAGGCCGCCGCCCACCACCACAACGCGCTGCGCCGCGGGCGGATTCTCCAGGTAGTCGCACGCCTCACGCGCCAGCTCTATGCCGGGGACGGGCAGCGTGCGCGGGGTCGAGCCCGTCGCAACCACCACAGGGCCGTCGAGCTCGGTAATGTCGCGCACCTCGTCACCCAGGCGCACGTCCACGTTAAGCTGTACCATCTGCCGCTCATACCAGGCAAGCAAGTCACGCATCTTATCCTTGTAGCTTGCCCGCGCGGCAGCGACGAACACGCCGCCCAGGCGCTCGCCGCGCTCGTGAATCACCGGACGATGGCCTCGCAACGCCAGCACACGGGCGCACTCCATGCCGCCGATGCCGCCGCCCACGATGTGGATCGTCTTGGGCGACGAGGTCGGCTTGATGTAGTGGCGCGACGCCTGCATGGTCTCGGCGTTCACGGCACAACGCGCCAGATGCAAAGAATCCATAAGGTCCTGGTCGTTGGCCACACCCTTGTAGTGGCACATGTTAAAGCAGCCGTTATGGCACAGGATGCACGGGCGGATATCGGCCTCTCGACCCGCTTTAAGCTTCGACACCCAAGCAGGATCGGCCAAGAACGGTCGAGCGAAGCCTGCGGCGTCGATACGTTTCTCGGCGATGGCCGCGGCGGCGTCGGCGGGCTCCATGCGTCCGGCGCATACGACGGGCACGTCGATGTGCCGGCGCAGCTCGGCCACGTCGTCTAGGTTGCAGTTCTTGGGCATGTAGATAGGCGGGTGGGCCCAGTACCAGGCGTCATAGGTACCGTTATCGCAGTTGAACATGTCGCAGCCTGCGTCGGCCAGGTAGCGCGCAGCCTCGATGGACTCGGCCATGTCGCGGCCGGCCTCTACGAACTGCTCGCCAGGAAGTGCGCCTTGACGCAGCCCCTTCGTCTTGGATTCGACGCTGTAGCGGATGGACACGGGAAAGTCGTCGCCGCAGGCACG
>CAJLLB010000132.1 GCA_905207425.1 uncultured Collinsella sp. | reverse complement strand
CCTCGGCCCCGAGCGTCATGAATCCCGCCGTATCGACAACCAGCTGCGCGGCCGCTCCGGTCGTCAGGGCGATCCGGGCGAGACCCAGTTCTACCTGTCGCTCGAGGACGACCTCATGCGCCTGTTCGGCGGCGACAAGATGGACCGCGTCTCCAAGATGATGGTCACGGCCGACATGGGTGACGACATGCCCATCCAGCATAAGATCATCTCCAAGGCCGTCGAGAGCGCCCAGCACAAGGTCGAGAGCATCAACTTCTCCATGCGTAAGAGCGTCCTTGAGTACGACGACGTTATGAACAAGCAGCGCCAGGTCATCTACGCCGAGCGCAATAAGATTCTGGACGGCAAGGACCTGACCGACCACATCACCGAGGTCATGCACGATACCGTCTACCGTTGCGTGCAGGAGTTCTGCACCAAGGACAGCCACGATGGTGAGCGCGACCTGGAGGGCCTGCGCAAGTGGGTTGTGGAGCTCACCGGTCACATCGATACGCCGAAGTTCCCCGACGAGGATTTTGAGGCCCTGGCTGCCGATGTCCTGGCTTACGTAGAGAAGTGCTACAACATGAAGGCCGAGCGCTTGGGCGAGGACCTGATGCGCGAGCTCAACACCCAGGTCATGCTGCGCGTCATCGATACCCGCTGGATGAACTACCTGCAGGAGATGGACTACCTCAAGACCGGCATCGGCCTGCGCGGCTTTGGCCAGCGCGACCCGCTGGTTGAGTACAAGACCGAGGCCTACGGCGCGTTCCAGATACTCGTCGATACCATGTATGAGGATTACCTGCGCACGGTTCTGCGCATCGAGATCAAGGCTGCCCCGCGTGCCGTGGAGCACAAGGAGGAGCCCGCGCTCGAGGGCGCGCGCTTCTCCGGTCCTGCCGAGGTCGATGGTGATAACGGCGACTCGGTGCTGCGCAAGCAGGCGCAGGTGCAGGCCCGCACGGCTGTCCAAGGCGGACCGGCTGCCGTCAACAACGGTGGCAAGGTGACCACCTATCGCAAGTCCGAGAGCGATGATCCGTACGTCAACGTGGGCCGCAACGACCCGTGTCCCTGCGGTAGCGGCAAGAAGTTTAAGTACTGCCACGGCAGGAATCGTTAATGGCTGAGGCTTTAGAGGTAACGCTCGCCGAGCGGGACGCGTTCGCGGACCGGCTCGGCGAGGTCGAGTCGTATCTCCACCTGGACGAAAAGCGCACGCGCGTGACCGAGCTCGAGGCCAAAAGTGTTGCCCCTGGCTTTTGGGATGACGCCGACGCCGCCCGTGCCACCATGGAGGAGATAGCGCGTACCAAGGAAGATATCGCTGCCGTGGACACCGCGCGCGGCGAGCTTTCCGATGCCCGCGCCGCGCTGGAGCTTGCCGAGGAGATGGGGGATGACCCCGACGCCGTCGCCCTTCGCGAGGAGGCTACAGCCACGGCTGAGCGCCTGGCCCGTGCCATCGATGAGCTTGAGCTTTCGAGCTGGTTTACCGGTGAGTTCGATCACGGCGATGCCATTGTGACCATCAAGCCCGGACAGGGTGGTCTGGAGGCCCAGGACTGGACCTTCATGCTCTTTAAGATGTACATGAAGTACTGCCAGCGTCGCGGCTGGAAGGTCACCATCAACGACTGTCCCGCAGCCGAGGTTATCGGCATCGACCGCGCGACCTTTACCGTCGAGGGCAAGGACGCATTTGGCATGCTGCGCGCCGAGGCCGGCGTCCACCGCTTGGTGCGCATCAGCCCCACCGACGACAAGAAGCGCCGCCAGACCACGTTTGCCGGCGTCGAGGTCATCCCCGTGCTACCCGATGATATCGACATCGAAATCAGTCCCGACGACATCCGCGTGGACGTGTACCACGCGAGCGGCCCGGGCGGTCAGGGCGTCAACACCACTGACTCCGCCGTGCGCGTGACGCATTTTCCCAGCGGCATTGTGGTCACCTGCCAAAACGAGCGCAGCCAGATCCAGAACAAGGCCGCGTGCATGCAGATCCTCAAGGCTCGCCTGTACGAGATTGAGCTCGAGAAGCGTGCCGAGGCGCTCGATGAGATTCGCGGACCCAAGACCACGATTGGTTTTGGCAACCAGATTCGCAGCTACGTGCTCTACCCGTACCAGATGGTCAAGGACCTACGCACGGGCGTGGAGACCAGCAATGTCGAGGCCGTTCTTGACGATGGTGACCTGGACCCGTTTGTTATTGGCTACCATCGCTGGGCCACCGGCAACGCCGATGCAGAAGGCTCGGAGGTCTAAAACATCGGGTGGCTTCAAGTTGATGCCAAGCCCAACGGTTGGACGGGTTTGTATCCAGAATAAACCCTGCGCAGGGGTGGTTTTTGTTCGGCGAATCGGTAGAATCGAATACAAGAAGAAGTTCGAAGCGCATCCGATGGGGTGCGCTTTTTTGAGGGAGGCAGCATGGCATATCGTCTGGACATCAAGCGCATTCTTTCGATGAACTTCTTTCACGATCTGCCCCAGATCATGTTGGGGTGCGCTCTGGCCGCTATTGCGACCGACCTGTTTTTGATTCCCAACGGCCTTGCTGCCGGTGGCGTTACGGGCCTTGCCACCATTATCCAGGCGGTCGGCGCGACGCGAGGCGTGTCGCTTCCCGTCGGTATCCAGACCATCGTGATGAATGCCTTGCTGTTGTTGGTCGTTATGCGCGAGGGCGGCATGTTCTACGTGGTGCAGACCGCGACGGGCTTTGTGCTGCTGGGCTTCTTTACTGATCTGTTCGCCTCGTTTGTAGCACCTCTGGCGGATGCGGACCTGATGCTCCCTGCCATGTGGGGCGGCATTATTACGGGCATCGGTTACGGCATGGTGTTGCGCGCCGGCGCCAACACCGGCGGCTCGGACACGATTGGCCAAATCATCTCGCGTAATACCTCACTGCCCGTGGGCTCGACCGTCATGGCGATCGATGTTGCCGTATGCGCGCTGTCGGCTCCGGTCTTTTCAATCGAAAACGCGCTATATGCAGGCCTTTCGATGGTCATTAGCGGCTACGTGATCGATGCCGTGGTCGATGGTGGCAACAAACGCCGTATGGTACTCATCATCTCGGACAAGTTCCCTGATATCGCTGCCGATATCATGTATGGCCTGGGTCGTGGTTGTACCAAGTTTAAGGCGACTGGCATGTATTCGGGTGCCGAGAAGCCAGTGATTATGGTCATCGTGAGCCGTCGAGAGCTCAATACCCTCAAGACGATCGTGCGCGAGCGCGATCCTCATGCCATCGTGACGGTTGCCGACGTTACGGAAGCCTTCGGCGAGGGATTCAAGGACATTAGCGTGTAGGGTCGATCGCGTTCCATCCAAAAGACGTTCACATTGATAAACCGTTTCATCAGCGGTTCTGCCTGCTAAATTGTTCAAATAATGATAAAAACTCTGGTAAAGCCATCAGTTTCCAGCATAATGAATGACGTACGTGCATTGCGGCTGTGTTGGGATTACCTTCGGTGCCGTGCGCATTTTGTCTAATGAGGATGAAAGGAAGGCACAATGAGCGACGAAGAGCTCAAAAAGGTTGCCAACGAGGTAAGGAAGGGCATCGTCACCGGCGTGCACGCTGCCAAGTCCGGCCATCCGGGCGGTTCGCTCGGCGCTGCCGACATCATGACCTATCTGTACTTTGAGGAAATGAACGTCGACCCGGCCGATCCCCGCAAGGCCGATCGCGACCGTTTTGTGCTCTCCAAGGGCCATTGCGCTCCGGGCCTGTACGCCGTGCTCGCCGAGCGTGGGTTCTTCCCCAAGGAGGATCTCGAGACGCTGCGCCATATCGGCAGCCACCTGCAAGGTCATCCCAACATGAACGACACCCCGGGCGTCGATATGTCCACCGGCTCGCTCGGCCAGGGCATCTCCGCCGCCGTGGGCATGGCGGTTGCCGCCAAGCACTGGGGCGATACTTACCGCACGTACGCCCTGCTGGGTGATGGCGAGAGCGAGGAGGGCCAGGTCTGGGAGGCAGCCATGTTTGCCGGCAACCAGCAGCTCGATAACCTCTGCGTGATCGTCGACCACAACGGCCTGCAGATCGACGGCCCCGTCGAGGAGGTCAACGACCCCATGCCGCTCGCCGACAAGTTCCGCGCCTTTAAGTTCCACGTGGTGGAGCTTGCCGACGGCAACGATTTCGATCAGATCCGCGCCGCCTTTGCCGAGGCCCGCGCCACCAAGGGTCAGCCGACCGCCATCATCGCCGAGACCATGAAGGGCAAGGGCGTTTCCTTTATGGAGAACCAGGTTGGTTGGCACGGCAAGGCCCCCAACGATGAACAGTTTGAGCAGGCCATGGCAGAGCTCACGGCCGCCGGAGAGGAGCTCTAGGATGGCAGACGTCAAAAAAATCGCCACGCGCGTAAGCTACGGCGAGGCCCTCGTCGAGCTCGCCAACGAGCACGATGACTTTGTGGTCCTCGACGCCGACCTGGCCGCCGCCACGCAGACCGGCATGTTCAAGGCCGCCTGCCCCGATCGTTTCTTCGATGTGGGCATTGCCGAGAGCAACCTGATGGGCGTCGCCGCCGGTATCGCGACCACCGGCCGCGTTGCCTTCGCGAGCACCTTTGCCATGTTCGCTGCCGGTCGCGCCTTTGAGCAGGTCCGCAACTCCATCGGCTACCCGCACCTCAACGTTAAGATCGGTGCCACGCATGCCGGTATCTCGGTGGGCGAGGATGGCGCCACGCACCAGTGCTGCGAGGATATCGCCCTCATGCGCGTCATCCCCGGCATGACCGTGATTGTTCCCGCCGACGACGTGGAGGCCCGCGCCGTGACGCGCGCCGCCTACGAGTGCGACGGTCCGGTGTACATGCGCTTCGCCCGTTTGGCCTCGCCGGTTATCAACGACCCCGAGACCTACAAGTTCGAGTTGGGTAAGGGCATTGTCATGCGCGAGCCCTCTGTGGTGGCGGTGGACGTGCGCACCGATG
>CAJLLB010000131.1 GCA_905207425.1 uncultured Collinsella sp. | reverse complement strand
GCTCGTCGCGCCTAGCGCGCCCTCCCGCCCGCGAGGAGGAGCGCCCCGAGCAAGCTCGACCCGTACAAGACCGTCATCCGCCAATAGCTCGAGGACGACGCCCGGAACTGGCGCAAGCAGCCCTTCAATAAGTTGCGGTGAAATAGTGTTTGTTTTTGCTGCCATATAGCATATTCAGTCCCTAATTCACCGCAACTTGTTGGTGGTGGCTTACTGGTAGCGTAGGCACTCCACCGGGTCGAGCTTTGCCGCGCGTCGAGCGGGGTAGAAGCCAAAGATTACGCCGATGCCGACGGAGACGGCGAAGGCCAGCAATACCGTGGCGATTGAAAAGCTCGGTGTGATTTGCCCGCTGGCACCGAGCTCGCCAAGAATCCCGGATCCGGAGGCAAACATCGCAAGAGCCCAGGCCAGCAGATAGCCAATCAGGACACCCAACAGTCCGCCGGTGACGCACAGCGCCGAAGACTCGGCCAAAAACTGCGCGGTGATATCGCGACGACTGGCGCCCAGAGCACGGCGGATGCCGATCTCGCGGATGCGTTCAGATACGTTGGTGAGCATCATATTCATAATGCCGATACCGCCGACAAGCAGCGAGATGCTGGCGACAGCGCCCATGATGAGCGAGAACGCGCCCATAAAGGAGTTGAGTGTATCGATGGCGCTTTTCATGGATGTTGCCGATACACTGTCGTACTCATCATCCTCCTCGATGCCCTTCATCGCGCGCACCTTGGACTCGATGGTCTTACAAAGCTCATCCATGTCCGTGCCCTCGGCGGCAAGTGCCGTCACGCTGGGGAATGAAGGATTCTCGTCGCCAAACAGTCCGGAAATGGTTTCGCGTGGCATATACAGCGTGAGCGAGCCCATGGAGTCGCTGCCGCCATCAATCACGCCTATAATTTGCACCTCGCCGTTGGACACCTTGATGGTTTTCCCCAGCGCATCCTGTTCGTTGCCGTAAAGCTGATCGGCGCCGTTGCGGCTGATGAGCGCCACGCGCGAGCCCGATTGGGACTCGGCCTGGGAATAGGTGCGCCCCGCAACGAGCTTGCCGGCCCCCACGGCGTCGAGCATGTCGCTATCGAGACCCTGTGCCATGACGGTATAGCTTTTATCGCCGGTCTTATACTCGGTATACGCGCTGTCGACAATGCCGATCTGCTCTATCTGCGGCACCAGTTTTTGAAGCTTCTCGATGTCCGACTCGGTGAGTTCTTGCGACGAATAGATTTGCACCATGCGTGCCGCATTGAGACCCAGACTGTTGACCAGGCTGTTTTGGATGCCGCCGATGAGCGAAGTCATGGCGATTACCGAGGCGATGCCGATGACAATGCCCAGGATGGTGAGCAGGCTGCGCCCCTTGTTGGCCTCGAGCGAGTGAAGGGCTTCCTGGATGAGATCGCGGGCGCTCATGCCACCACTCCTTTCGGCGGGTTGGCGGAGGCGGAAATCATGGGCAGGCTATCTACGGCGCTGCGCAGGGTCTGCGGTGCATGTGGAATATACGCGCCGTCGTGAATGCGACCGTCGCGGATGGTCACGGCACGGTCGGCCTCGGCGGCGATGCCGGGGTCGTGTGTGATAAGCACGATGGTTTTGCCGCGCTTCTGGAGCTTATGGAAGGTCTCCATTACAAGCGCTCCGGTAGCGGAGTCCAGGTTTCCCGTCGGCTCGTCGGCCAGAATGATGGGCGGGTCATTGACGAGGGCGCGCGCGATTGCGACGCGCTGCATCTGGCCGCCCGAGAGCTCGGATATGCGGTGGTCCCAGTGGTCGACCGGTAGCGTGACGGCCTGCAGCGCGTGCACGGCGCGCATTTCGCGCTGGCTACGGGGCACATTGGTGTAGGCCAGCGGCAACATGACGTTTTCGATAACCGACAGGCGCGGCAGCAGGTTGAAACTCTGAAAGACAAAGCCAATGCTCAGGGCGCGAACTTCGGTGAGCTCGTCATCGTCAAGCTCGGCCACGTTGAGCCCTTGCAGGTAGTAGTCGCCTGCCGTTGGCTTATCCAGGCAGCCTAGGATGTTCATGAGCGTTGATTTGCCCGAGCCCGAGGGGCCAGTGATAGCGACGAATTCGCCGGGATTTACCGTCAGGCTCACGTTGTGCAGGATGTGGGCGCACCCCGCCTCGCTCTCAAAGATGCGGTGCACGTTGCGGATGTCGATAACGGGACGCATTACATGCCCTCATCGTCAGACATACTGCCCGAATCCGCGTTGTGGCCGCCGTCAGCTGTTGCGTCAGCTCCGGTGTCCATGACGAGGGTGTCGCCATCGCGCAGTTTGGTAACCGGCACGTTGGGGTTGATCTCGTTGCCCTGGTCGTCGCGCTTGACCTGTGTCTTGCCGACTACGGCTTCGTTGTCGTTTTGCGTCACGACGGTCACCTTCACGCGACGGGTTTGCTTGCCCTCTTCATCAGTCGCCACGTTGACGTAATAGTGTTCGCCGTCTTCGGTCATGAGCGCCATCGTCGGAACCATCACTACGTCGTCGAGCCGCTCGGTCACCACCGAGACCTCGGCCGTCATGCCCGGCTTCAGGCGCGCGTCGGGCGACTCGATGAGGATGTCGACGTTAAAGGTTACGCTGCCGCCGCCACTGTTGGCGGCGTCGGAGTTTGCCACCGACGCGATAGCCGTGACGGTGCCCTGGCTCACGATATCGGGAAACGCGGGATACGTGACGTTGGCGCTCTGCCCAACGGCGATCTTGGCGATGTCCTTTTCGCCTACCTGCACGGTCACCTTCATCTTGGATAGGTCGGCGATCTGCATGCACTGCTTGCCGCCGCTCGTATCGCTTTCGCCAATGATCATGCCGCCTGTTACCGTGGCGCCCACCTTGGCGTTGAGCTCCACGATGCTGCCCGAGCTCGGGGCCGTGACCGTACGGCTGGCGGCCTTGGCGTTCGCCTGATCGAGGTTTGCCTGGGCCGAAGCAAGGCTGCGCTGCGCGGCCGATACGGCGTTCGTGTCCGCTGATGCGTCGGAGACGCCAGCCGCTGCGGAAGCTCCCTCGACGTCCGACGTTGGGGTGGCCTGCGCGGCAGCTGCGGCTTTCTGCGCGTTGGCGAGGTCTTCCTGAGCGGCTGCAACTGCACGTTGCGCCTCGGCAACGTTGCGATCGAGCTCGTCGTTTTTAATGGTCATAAGCACGTCGCCCTCGTTGACGGATTGGCCCGCCTGCACGTTGATCGAATCGACCGTACCGTCGACAGAAGGGGAGACCACTGAGGACGAAATGGGTTTGAGCTGGCCTTTAGCCTCGACCGTTGTGGTAAACGTGCCCTCGGTCACCATGTCGGTCACAGGCCCGCTAGCGCCCTGAGGCTGCGCATTGATAACCAGGGTTGCGACAATGGCAATGAGCGCGATGGCACCTACGACACCGACGGCAATGCCGCGTCGAATCAGCTTTTTGCGTCGACGTTCGGCACGTTTTGCTTTGAGCTTGGCATATGCCTCTTCATCGGAAATCTCGGCCGCATCGTTCGCGCGTCCGCTCTGCTTATCGGCATGTACGTTTGTAACCAGAGGAATCGTTTCGGTGACATCTTCGGGCGTGTGCTCGGTATCATCCGGGCCCGGGGTGGTCGTGGGGACATTCGGCATAGCGTCTCCTTTATAGAAAGTACCTTGATAAGTATATGCGCCCACCGGTTGGGGTGGGCGCATGGGACGGTTTCTTTCGGAACTGTTAGATTGGTCGCAGCAGTTCCACGTTGTAGGAATGCGCGCGTTGCACTACGAGTGGACAACCACGCACAGGCCGACTTTGATGCAGTCGTGAAGTGCCTTGGCGTCGGCCAGTCGCAGGTTGATGCAACCGTGGCTGCCGCACCACTTGTACGACTCGGCGTTATCGAAGCTCTTGTCGTTTTGCCAGGTGGCATCGTGGAAGCCGATCATGTTGCCCTCAAACGGCATCCAGTAGCTCACCGGACTCTCGTATTTGGGCTTACCGGTCTCGGGGTCCTTGGCTCCGATCAGGGTGCTGCCGCCGTCGTTGCTGTTGATCTGCCACACGCCCTCGGGGGTGGCGTCTTCGCCCGGTTTGCCGGAAATAAAGTTGGCCTCCCAGACGATATTACCGTTCTCGTCATAGTAGCGCGCGTGCTGCTCGGACAGGTCGACGTCGATGTATGCCTTCCAGTCGGGCTCTCCCTTTGCGGTAAAGGTGTCGGCCTTCTGGGAGTACTTGATCTCGATCTCGCCGGTCTGCTTGTTGTTAATAGCGTCTTCGACCTGCTTGGCGAGCGAGCTGCTGTCGATGGACCAACCAAAGTCACCGCCTTCGACGGCGCACTGCTTGCCATCGGCGCGCGTCCACCAGCGAGTGGAGCCCACGGTATTAAAGCCGTTGGCGAGCTCGGCTGCCCAGCTACTGATCTGCGACGTATCGAGCGTGGGGTTGGCCGGATCGGCAAAGCTGATCCACTGCAACACGGAGCTGCCATCAACCTTTCCGGCATCCTCGCCGTTGAGCTTAAGGGTCACGTTGACGCCCAGGAAGTTGTTGGCGGCATCACATGCAGCCTGAATCTGATCATCGGTCAGCGTTCCATTGAGCGGCTCATAGGCATCGTTGCCGAGCTTGGAAAGATCTACGGTCTCGGCCAGCGAGGCAAGCTCGAGCTCGGCATATTTAATGACATGGTCGCGGTTGAGTTTTTCGTTGGAGCGCGCCTTCTCGACGGTAAACTTGCCGGCCTGCTCGTCATAGGAGCTATTGGCCTCGAACGTGCCCGAACGCCCTTCGTTAAACTCGTCGATGGCGGCGCCCAGATCCTTCTCAAACTTCTTTTGGTCAAAGGTATCGGAGAGCATGGACAGGTCGACGTCTTGATCAAGATCGACTTCGTTGGAGGTAGCGGTTGTTTTGGTTTTGCCGCTTAAGGATTCCACAAGGCGGACCGGCCATACAAAGGCTTCGTTGTGGCTGATGATCTCTTTTGCGG
>CAJLLB010000130.1 GCA_905207425.1 uncultured Collinsella sp. | reverse complement strand
GAGCCGCGAGTTACTTAGGTTGTACGTGGAGAGGGCGTTGATGGCGGCCATGAGTCGCTCCTCGCGCACCTCATCGGGCGGAAGGGGGAGCGTGGGCTCGGAGGTTTTGCGACGCTTGGGGGTCTGGCCGGACGGCGCCGGTGCTGGTACAAGGTCTCGTGCCGCGCGCCGCAGCTCGATAAGGGCGTTATCGAACATGACGGTTTTAGAATCACGAAGCAGCTTGGGGTCAAGCCCGTGGAACACGGCGTAGTCCTGCAACCACACGCGTGCAAACCGGTCGATGTCGGGCTCGAAGGCGCGGTAGGCATCCCAAAAGGCCTTGATCTTGTTAAAACCATCGAGCGGGTCATCTACGCCAATGCCGCAAATCAGCTCATAGAGATACAGAAAGGCGAAGGACGTAGACGTTTCCTCGACGGTTCCGCGGCGCACTTGGGCACGCCAGGTAAAGTAGCCGCGCAACTGCCGGTCGCTCATGGCGTTGTAGGTGGGAAAGTACGACTTAAAGGTGCCGTTGTAGGGGCAGTCGTCCTCAAAGTCGGCCATCAGCAGGCCTTGGCGGTAGAAAAGCTCGGCTTCCGAAAGCCAACGGCCCGCGCCGCCCTTGGGGTCTTCTTGCCAACGCGATATCTCACGCATCTTGCGGTACTGGTCGGGGAGGAAGTTCTGCATCTGTCGGCCGGTCTTGAGAATCGGCTCGTCTGCGTAGACCTCATGTGAGAAGCGAGCGGACTGATGGGTCCGGGCCTCGGCCATAATGCGCTCGATGAGCATCTTGATGTCCTGGTTGGCCACCGCTTCTCCTCTCCTAACGCAGCTTCGGTGACCTCATATCATAGCACAGCATCAAACAGATGTTCGAGATACCGCTGTGTAGATAGATTTAGAACAAGAGGGCGTAGATGACCGCCACGACGACGGAGGGGAGCATGTTGGCCGTGCGGAAGGTCTGAGGTCGAATAAGGTTAACGCCAACACAGAAGATGAGCATGGAGCCCACAAGCGAAAGGCTGTCGAGGGCTGCCGTAGTCATGATGGGGGAGAGTGCGCCGGCAAACAGCGTGATTGTCCCCTGGAACACAGCGACGGGCAGGGCGGAGAAAATGCAGCCGCGGCCAAGCGACGCCGTCATGGTGCAGACGATGATGCAGTCCAGCGCGCCCTTGAGGGCAAGCGTGGACCAGTCGCCGAGCAGGCCGTCCTGGATCGATCCCACAATGGCCATGGCGCCGATACACACGGTGAGTGAAGTCGAGACAAAAGCGTTGGTGAACTCGTTATCGCCCTCGCTGCCGGTTTTGCGCTTGAGCCATTCGCCAAGGTTCTCAATGGCGGCCTCCAAGTTGATGGCCTCGCCGATGAGCGAGCCGAGGGCGAACGAGACAATGAGCATGGTGGTACCAGTGGTCGCCAGCGCCTTCCCATCGATAAGGAGCATCTTTTGCATGGTGCCGCCAAGGCCGATAAACAGGACGCACAGCCCCGATGCTTTCATGAGCGTGTCTTGAATGCGCGGTGTAATGAAGCGGCCGCCCGCTAATCCCAAAAGACCGCCCGCAACTAAAAGCACAACGTTGATGATTGTTCCCAAGCCCGGCATGAGCCCTCCTGTATTGATGCCAACGTGGCAATCGTAGCAGAACGAAATGCGAGGCACATCGCGACTCATCTAATACGTTATATAAGTGGTATTAGGAATGGTGCGCAGCATTTAAGCCTCAGGTGGTTGTCGGGACATAGGGATAGTAGTCAAAGCGCAACGTCATAAGCCGCTGTGGGGATTCAATAGCCGCGGCGATGATATTGGCATCGCGGGCACGATCAAACCCTACGAGTTCGATCTGATACGAGACGTCTTGCATAATGTCCAGACGTCGCCAGGCTAGGAGTGTGTCGCCATCGAATTCCAAGGTCTTGCCTCCGTCTGGGGCAACGGCGTATAGACGCAGTTTAGCGGTGGTTACAGGGTCGACAACCGTGACCTTTTTAATTTCGTTTCGAGTATTCTTGGCGCCCAACAAGGTGAGCAGTGTTGGGGCCACGACCTCGCCCGATGGCAAAAAGACGACTTCGATGGATTCGGGAAATGCGATGATGGCCGACTTGCGGACGGGCTGATTGGCGGCGGCAACTTCGATGTTCGCAGCGTCGATGACCTCTGTGTGGTCGAGCGCGGCAAGCACGCAGCAGTTACCCTCATCAATTTCTTGAGGATCAGCAAGCCCCAGGCTGTCCGCGAGCTCGGGGTCGTTTGGAACGGCAGCGGGCTCATTCGATGCTTCGAAAGAAGCTGGGACGCTGTTTGTCGGCGACGGCGTGTCGCCCGCACCTGCTTCTTTGTCCGCGCTCTCTTCTTGTATGGTTGCATTGATGGGTTCGTCGTTTGAGGGGAGCGTCTTGGCGTCAAGCGCGGAGGGGAGAATTCCGATGGCTCCTGATCCGTTCCACTCCATTTCGAGAAGCGCCGGGTCGGCAAGAATGCGTTGCCTGCTTTGCGCGTGGGCATCGATTTCAATAGGGCCTGCCTCTATCCCTCGTGTAAGGCTGAGTGATCCGGCTGGCTTCTCGAAATGAGCGTCTGTGTCTTTGGTGCTGACGGCGTAGAACAGCAGGGACGCTTCTCCCGCCGCGATGGCATCGGTACCGGCTTTGGTCAGCCGCAACGATGCCGTGAATGAGAGGGTGGGCTGCGCATCATCTGCATTCGCGGCGGCGCAGCCCAGACATATACCGCCTCCTTTCTCAAAAAACGTACCGTCGAAGGCGACCTTCGCTCCGTTCGCCGAGTCATCGACCGAAGCGATGTCGATGCGCAGCTCTAAATTGCATGGATCGCCATCCGCATCGAGCACAACCGAGCGCCACGTGCAGACGGTGCACCCCGCCTGGGAGCCGTTTGCCTTGTTCGAACGCTTGATATCCACGACTATCGAGCCGTCCGTATCACGACGAAGGCATCCCGAGGTTGAGACCGCGGCCTGTGCGATCGAAAAACGCTCGCACGCAATGGTACTCGACGGATTTGGGGCGGAACTTAGGGCTGCTGGTAAGGAGTCTGCCATGACGGGAGTCGCCCAAGCGGCGACAGGCGTTCCGGTTGCGAGCGCGCCGCAAAGTGCGACGACGGGCAAAAGGTTCTTCGATGCCATGGGGTCTCCTTAGCTAATTTAGTGCGGCCTGTCCGTGTTTTGTTTCTGGCTGCGTTTGATGTGCAGACCGAGGCCGGCGGTTCCCGCGCCTGCTGCTGTGGCGCCTGCTGCCAAGAGCCAACGTCCATCGCCTGTCTGCGCCAACGGTTCTTCGCGGTCGCCGCGGTCGAGCTCCGAGAGGTCGACCGTCACTTGTGTGGCGGCCTGCGCCTGTTCTTGCTGGGCAAAGGCCATGGCTGGCCCAAACGCTAGGATGCTGACGGCGGCGGCCAGGGCGACGGCCTTATGCCGTGTGCACACCGGGCTCGACCGTCCAGGTGATCGTTGCAACCTGATCGCCTTCGCCGGTTACGTGGAAGATGTCGCGCGTGACGCGGGCGACGTTTCCGCTTGTCTTGAGCTTAATTTTGTCTGTGCCGCCGGCAATGCCCTGGTAGCCCATGTCGAAGGCTGCATTCTTGGAAAGATCGAGGCCCGTCCCCTGCATTGCGGCGCTGGCGTTCTGGAGTGCGCCGTCGGGGCCGACCTTAAAGTCGATGGAGTTCTGCGCGGTTCCGGCCTTGGCGTCGGCAGCAATGGTCCAGGTGTTCATGGCGTCGATCTTCATGTTGGTGACATGGATGCCGTAGGCCGAATGATTGTCGATGGTGGTCGCGTCTTCTGAGGGGCCCTGAAGCGTGCCGTCGGCCTTGGCGACGAAGGGAATAACCGTCGGAACTTTGAACTCAACGTTGTCGATCTCGGTCCTGACCATTACTTTCGTGGTTCCAACGCGCCCGGCCGCCATAGCTGGCGTCGGGGCAGCGCCCATTGCGAGCGCGAGCGCGAGCCCTGCGCCCACGACGAGCGCTCTGGCTCCGTTCATGTTTCTGGTGATGTCCATGGTCGTTCCTTTCTATTCGCCGCGGGCCGTCCCCGCGATGATTGGACGAATGCTGGTGAATTGCGTGCGGTGCCGCGTCGGCCGGAAAAGCTAGTTCTCGGCTTGCTCAACCCGCACCTTGACACGTGTCGGATTGCCGTGGCTGTCGAGGGTCTTGGCATCGAGTGCCTGGATCTCGATGTACGCCTCGCCTTCTTTGATGTCGCCGGCGGGGCACGTCTCGATTGTCTTGCCGGTCTCGACCACACCGGATTCGTACATGGTCTCGTCGTTTTGGATGACGCGGAATCGCTGGGGAAATTTATTGTCTTGGACGTTTTGCACGTTGACGCGCAGCTTGCCGTCCTCCTGCAGCTGAGCGACCGGCGCGACCGAAATCGTCATCATGTTGTCGCGGACGATAGCGTCGAGCTCATCTTGGATTTCCTGACGCGTTTTGCCCTCGGCCGTCGTAACCGAAGCGCCCGCCTCGGGTACGGGCTGCGACTGCCAAGCGTATAGTCCTACGGCGACAAGGGCGCAGACGATGGCCAAACAGGCAACGATGAGCTTTTTGCGACGACCCAGGCCTACAAAGTGGGGTGGCCTCTTCGCGCTCATGCGGCATCCTTGGCGGTATAGATGCGCGCAAAGGTGGACGGGTCCGCTCCAAAGAGCATGTGAAGCATCAGGCGGCGCGAGTAAGCAAGCTCGTCGAAGTCGGGAGGGAGCTCGATGTCGTGGATATGCGCGATGTGGTGGGCGAGCGCCGAGAACGACTCGGGGTCGCAGATCACATCGGTGGTAACGTGGTAGACCGTCGTATCGGGGAATGCCTCTTCGTCGAAAGGCAGGAGATGGGGATCGTCGTCGACTTCGATGGCGATGCCGTACTGGGGCCAGTAATATGCCATGGGAACCTCCCTGGGTCGCGCGCGCAGACGTGGTGTAAGAGTG
This sequence comes from uncultured Collinsella sp., assembly GCA_905207425.1. GTDB lineage: Bacteria > Actinomycetota > Coriobacteriia > Coriobacteriales > Coriobacteriaceae > Collinsella. The sequence continues at coordinate 24 of CAJLLB010000130.1, read as the reverse complement.
TCCTGAGGTCCGTCGCTGCAAGTC